>JBOGYU010000273.1:0-6380 GCA_050696935.1 Solirubrobacteraceae bacterium
TACGAGAAAGGCGTCGAGGTCGCCGACGACCAGTTGGCCGCCATCAACATCACCCGTCACCAATTCCACGGCGACTGGAACTACACCATTACACCCTCACGTACTAAGTCGTGACCCCTTAGCGCGGATGCCGTGAGCGCCGCATATATGCGAGGATCGAGATCGCCGGCAGGCGCGCGACCGTCATGCAGTGTCCCGCGAACGGGGGAGTGTGCTCATGTCGACGGGCTCGCCGCCGGCAGCGCGCGGCTCAGGACCGTCGACCACGCCACCGCCACGCGCCCGGTCAGATCAGAGCTGGGTCACGATGTCGAACTGCAACTCGTCCGCTTCGGCCAGGTAGATCCGCTGGTCGAGATGGCGGTCGCGCATGCGCACCTCGCCGCGCGGTCCGCCGTAGGAGAGCGAATCGGCGGCCGCCGTCATCCTGCCCACATCGAGGCTCCCTGCTCTCCGCGCGAGCGCCGTGAGCAGGAGCACGCCCTCATAGCAGGATTCCCCGATGCTGTTGAGCGTCGGCGCCTCGGGTCCGAAGCTGCGCGTGTAGCGCCAGCCGAAGTCCAGGCTCTCGGACGTGGCCAGCGTTTCGAAGTAGGCCGCCGCGGCGCAGATGCCGCGCGTGCTCTCGGCGCCGCTTCCGACGAGCGTGTTCTCGTCGATGAGCGTGCTCAACCTCCGGCAGCGCGCGTCGAGACCGGCGGCCGCAAACGCCCGGTTGAACAGCACCGCGTCCTCACCCACGAGGAGCATGATCACCGCATCCGCGCACGAGCGCTCGACGCCGTCGACGATCGTCTCCCATGACCGGCAGCCGAGCGGCGCGAACACCTCGTAGCGGATCTGCCCCTCGCACAGCGCGGCGTAGACGCGGGCCACTCTCGCCGTCTCGCGCGGCCACACGTAGTCGTTGCCCACGATGCACCAGCGCCGGACGCCGTGCTCGCGATGCAGCCACTGCATGGCGGGCAGGAGCTGGCGCGAGGGAACCTCGCCGGTGAGGAACACGCCGGGCGTGCACTCGCCGCCCTCGTAGAGCGCGGTGTAGACGTACGGGACGAGATGGGCTACCCGCGGGGCCACGGCCTGGCGCACGGCGGAGATGTGCCAGCCCACGACGGCGTCGACGAGACCGGCCGCGGCGAGCGCCCCGACCTCGTCGGCCACCTCGGCGGGCGACCCGGACCCGTCGACCACGGAGAGCCGCAGTTCGCGGCCGAGCACACCCTCACGGGCGTTGATCTCGGACACCGCGAGCTGGGCGCACAGCTCGCACGACGGCCCGAAGATCCCTGCCGATCCATGCAGCGGCACCACCAACGCGAGATCAACGACGGCGTCGTCCATCCGAAGGAGCGTTACTCTTGCACGTCTCGTGCCGTCCGACACAAGGAAAAGCGCCACCGTGGCGAGATCCGAGCAGCTCGCGCTCCTGCTCGGCGAGGCCGAGCGCCGCGTCAAGCGCCGCCTCGCGCAGGTCCTCGCCGACCACGACTGCACGGTTGAGCGCTGGCGGACGCTCGCGCTGCTCGGCGGCGGCGAGAGCCACCGGATGTCGGAACTGGCGGAGGTCGCCCAACTCCCGCCCGCCAGCCTCACCCGCCTGATCGACGGGATGGTGGCCGACAACCTCGTCTACCGCAGGGCCGATTCCGGGGACCGCCGCGGGGTGCTCGTCCACATCGCGCCGCGCGGCAGTGCGCTGTACCGCCGGCTCTCCGAGCGGATCGCCGCTGAGAACGGCGCGATCTTCGGCGACGTCAGCGCCGACGAGGTCGCCCACCTCGTCGAGTCGCTCGCCGGCTTCGTCGCGCGGCTGCGCTGACGCGCGCTCGCCCCAGGACCGTCTCGGTCATTGACGACGCGCGATCACCGGTGCTACCGTTCGGAAACCTTCCGTTCGGAAGAACATTCCTTGCCGACGCGCGCTAGGAGCTTCGCCCCATGGACGAGTTCGTGCAGGACTACGAGATCTTTGACTTGGGGGACGTGGTGCTCCAGGGCGGTGCGACGCTGCGCGACGCGAAGCTTGCCTACAAGACCTACGGCGAGCTCAACGCCGACAAGACCAACGCGATCGTGTACCCAACGTGGTACTCGGGCCGCCACTGGGACAACGAGTGGCTGATCGGCGAGGGCATGGCCCTCGACCCTGCCAACTACTTCATCATCGTCCCGAACATGCTCGGCAACGGGCTCTCGAGCTCGCCGAGCAACACTCCGCCGCCGTACGACAAGGCGCGCTTCCCGAACGTCACCTTCTACGACCAGGTCAAGACGCAGCACAAGCTGGTCACCGAGAAGTTCGGGATCGAGACGCTCGCGCTCGTCACCGGCTGGTCGATGGGCGCGGGGCAGACCTACCAGTGGGCCGTCAGCTTCCCCGACATGGTGCAGCGCGCCTGCCCGTTCTGCGGTTCCTCGAAGACGAGCGAGCACAACATCGTCTTCCTCGAAGGCGTCAAGGCGGCGCTGACCGCCGACGACGCGTTCAAGGGCGGTTGGTACGACGAGAAGCCGGTCAAGGGCCTGCGTGCGGCCGCCCGCGTGTACGCCGGCTGGGGCTTCTCACAGGCGTTCTACTGGGACCGCGTGTACGCGGAGATGGGCTACTCCGACCTCGAGGACTTCCTCGTCGCCTTCTGGGAGGGGTTCTTCCTCGACCGCCGCGATCCCAACAACCTGCTCACGATGCTGTGGACATGGCAGAACGGGGACATCGGCGCCACACCCGGCTTCGACGGCGACCACGTCACGGCGCTGAAGGCCATCAAGGCCAAGACGATCGCCCTGCCCGCCCAGAAGGACCTGTACTTCCCGCCTGAGGACGAGGAGTACGCGGTGAGCCACATGTCGAACGCCGAGCTGCGCGTGATCCCGGGGGTGTGGGGTCACTTCGCCGGGGGCGGGGCCAACGCTGTGGACATCAAGTACATCGACGACGTCCTCAAAGAACTGCTCGCGAGCTGAGGGAGAGCTGCTCATGGCGACTGCTGCAGACGTCCCTCCCACCGCCGCCCGGCCGGAGCCTCCCAAGTACTTCCAGGAGGCCGCGAGCGGCGTGCCGATCGCGGTGATCGCGTTCGGTTTCTCGGTCATCGCGCTGTCGCTCGCGAACGCCGAGATCATCAAGCTCGAGGCGAGCCTCTTCGTCCCCGTCGCATTCGGCACCGGCGCGCTCGGCATGCTCGTCGGCGGCCTGGCCGAGCTCCGCAACGGCAACCTGTTCGGCGCCACGTTCGGGCTCGCCTACGCCTGCTTCCTGTTCACCACCGCGCTGATGCTGCGCTGGTTCGCGCCCGAGATCGCAGCCGAGGACGCCGCGGGAGCGAGCGGGTTCGGCGACGCGTTCGGCGCCTACCTGCTCATGTGGACGGTGATCACCGCGCTGTTCGCGTACGGCGCCTACTACATCAACCTGCCGGCGTTCCTCGCGTTCGTGCTGCTGACCCTCGTGTACCTGGGAGCGGCGATCGTCAACATCACCGAGCCGGGCAACAACACGCTGTTGAACATCACCGGATGGATCGGCATCCTCGACGGCCTGTGCGCCTGGTGGGTGGGGATGGGCCTGACGCTCAACACGATGGGACCGCGCCCCAGGATCCCGATGATCCCGTATCCCTACGGAAGCCGCTGAGGGAAGGGAGGAGAGCTCATGCCAGAGGTCGCCTTCGCAGTCGACCAGTCCAAGTCGATGACCGAACAGGCGGTGCCCGGCCACAACCGGTGGCACCCCGATGTGCCGGCGGCCGCGTCGGTGCAGCCCGGGAGCGACTTCCGCGTCGAGTGCCGCGAGTGGACGGACGCGCAGATCGGCAACAACGACTCGGCCAACGACGTGCGTGACGTCGACCTGTCGAGGGCGCACATGCTCAGCGGCCCGATCGCGGTCGAGGGCGCGGAGCCGGGAGACCTGCTCGTGGTGGACATCCTCGAGCTCGGCCCTTGCCAGGCGCCGCAAGAGAAGGGCGATGCGCCCGGTCAGGGATGGGGATACACAGGCATCTTCGCCCGGGTGAACGGTGGCGGCTTCCTCACCGACCACTTCCCCGACTCCTATAAGGCGATCTGGGACTTCCGCGGCCAAGAGGCCACCTCGCGCCATATCCCGGGAATCCGGTACACGGGAATCACCCATCCGGGCCTGTTCGGGACCGCGCCGTCGGCGGAGCTGCTCGCGGACTGGAACCGACGCGAGCAGGCGCTGATCGACACCGACCCGGACCGGGTGCCGCCACTGGCGCTGCCGCCGCTCGATGAGCACACCCTGGCCGGCAATCTGACAGGCGGCGAGCTGTCCAAGGTGGCGCGCGAGGGCGCGCGGACAGTGCCCGCGCGCGAGAACGGGGGCAACCACGACATCAAGAACTTCACCCGTGGAAGCCGGGTCTACTACCCCGTCTTCGTTGACGGTGCCAAGTTCTCGGGCGGGGATCTGCATTTCTCTCAGGGCGATGGCGAGATCACGTTCTGTGGAGCCATCGAGATGGGCGGCTTCATCGACTTCGGCATCGATCTGATCAAGGACGGCATGAACAAGCACGGGATCCACTCGAACCCGGTGTTCATCCCGGGCCGCGTGGAGCCGCTGTACTCGGAGTTCCTGTCCTTCATCGGCGTCTCGGTCGACGAGGACGGCACAAACCGCTACATGGACGCGACCGTGGCGTACCGGCGGGCATGCCTGAACGCGATCGAGTACCTCAAGACGTTCGGCTACACGGGCGAGCAGGCCTATCTCCTGCTCGGGTCGGCACCGATCGAGGGACGCATCAGCGGGATCGTCGACATCCCCAACGCCTGTTGCTCGCTCTACCTCCCGACTGCGATCTTCGATTTCGACATCCGCCCGACCAAGGATGGGCCGACGTCAGCCAACCGGGGCACGCCCGCCGCAACGAGCTGAGGTGCCGGTCTACGCGTTTACCTGCGAGGCGTGCGGGCCGTTCGAGGTTTGGCGGCCCGTCGCCGACGCCTCTGGGGCCTTCGCGTGCCCGACGTGCGAGACCCTCGCCCGCCGGCGCTTCACGCCACCGGGCGTCACCCGCACGCCAGCAGCGCTACGTGTGGCCCGCGACCGCGAGGACCGGAGCGCCCACGAGCCCGAACTAGTGCGGGGACCGTCCGGTCGCTCGCTACCGTGGGAGCACCGGCACGCGCACGGCCCGCCCTGGACGGTCGGTCACTGAATAACTGCGTCGGGCCCAGCCGCACGCACGCGCACGCGCAGCGTGCCGGCTCACGGCAATCGCGCCTCGGCCACGCGGCACAGCCCCCCACTCGTCCACGTCCGGCGCGGCCATTCGGGCTCAGCGTCGTCCCAGCGAAGGGAGGCGCGGCGCAGCCGGCCGGCGTCCAAGCCGGAGAGTCCTCCCGCGCCTGGCATTGAGTTTCTGCCGTTCCCCCGACATCAGCCGCGACGGCGGCCTCGCCGCGTTCCTGCTCACCAGCGCGCGCTCGGTGGTCAGGCTCGACCCGTCGCCGCGCCCGCCTCGATCGCAGCGCTGGCCGACGCGGGGCCGACGGCCATCCACGCGGTGATGAAGACGATCCCGGCGCTCGGCCCCGGGAACGCGCGCGGTGGTGATCGGGGCCGGCGGCCTCGGCCATATCGGCATCGAGTGCCTGGCGGCGATGGCGCCGACCGAGATCATCGTCTTCGACCCGAACGAGGAGGGGCTCGCTCTCGCGGCCGAGCCCGGCGCCGACCACACGGTCAAGGTCGAGGGCAAGCGCCACATCGAGACCGTGCGAGCTCACCGACGGCCACGGCGCCGACGCGATCATCGACTTCGTGGGCGAGAACGGCGCCATCGAGGGCGGCGTCGCGATGATCCGGGACGGCGGCTTTTGCTACGTCATCGGCTACCTCCAGAAACATCGACTCGCCTTCATCGAGGAAGTACTCGAAAGCCAATAGGTGGGCGGATCGCCGGGACCACGCTCGCATCCACGCCTGATTGCGATCGCGCACACGGTTCGGTCGCTCACGCCCGCGTCGGACGAGCAGCGGGAGCGCACGTCCAGACTGCTGCGCCTCGACGAAAGGAGCAGCCTCGCTTCGCTGGCGGCGCCTGACTACCTTCAGCCACGCGATCTTGCCCTCGCCGCGACAGACCCGGTGTCGGGGGGCTATCTCCGCGCAGGCCTGGGCACGCGGCGGCCTCAGCCGCGGCTCGCGAGCAAACGCCCGTCTCATCTCCTGGGCTTCGGCTGCTCGCAGACGAGTGCCGCGCGCCGACAGTCCCCGACGGCTAGTGTCGTGAGGCGTTAATTGTGTTGCAGTATGAGGCGAGGTTGTCGAGGATCTCGTCGGCCGTCTTGGTCCACACGTAGGGCTTGGGGTCCTGGTTCCAGTTCTCGATCCAGGCGTCGATGTC
>JBOGYU010000274.1:0-6363 GCA_050696935.1 Solirubrobacteraceae bacterium
GCGACCGCCACCGCCGGCGTTCGAGCGAGGGCCGCGGGCGCGGCCTGAGCCGGCGGCTCGCCGGCTACGCCGCGGCTTCGGCGAGCGCGGTGAGGACGCCGGCTCGGTCGATCTGACGGAGCTCCTGGTACCCGCCGATCGGCTCGCCGTCGATGACGACCTGGGGGAACGTCATCATTCCCGTCATCCGCACCAGCTCGGCGCGGCCGGACGGGTCCTTGGCCAGGTTGATCTCGGAATAGGGAACGTCGCGCTTGTCAAGGAGGGACTTCGCCACGCGGCAGAAGCCGCACGGCTCGGTCGTGTAAATGGTCAGTCTCGGCATTACTTCACTTAGTGTAGTGGCGTGTACGGACGGCGCGTGCCCGGTCCGCTGAAGACCGAGGGCATCGTGCTCCGGAGCCTCCGCTACGGCGAGGCCGACCGGATCCTGCACCTCTATACCCCGAATCGCGGGCGGGTCGGCGCGATCGCAAAGGGGGTGCGCCGCTCGCGGTCGCGCTTCGGCGGGCGGCTGGAGCCGTTCTTCCGCCTCCAGCTGGTCCTCTACGAAGGCCGCAGCGACCTCCTGACGGTCACGAGCGCCGAGACCGTCGCCGCCTACCCGCGGCTGCGCGAGGACGCGGCGGCGCTGGACGGCGCGGCCCGGGCCTGCGAGGCCGTCGCACGGGTCTTCGACGACGGCGAGCCGCACGCCGGCGTCTATCACCTGCTCGCCAACCAGCTCGCGCTGCTGGATCGCGACCCGGCACGCGCCGGCCGGGCCATCGCGCTCGCCTTCCGCCTCAAGCTGCTCCTCGCCGCGGGCTTCGCGCCCCAGCTCGCCGCGTGCGCCTCGTGCGGGGAGCGCGAGCACGTCGTCGGCTTCTCCGGCGCCGCCGGAGGCGTGGTGTGCGCCGCGTGCGAGGCCGGCGCCTTCGCGCTCGACCGGGAGGCGCACGACTTCCTGGTCGCGGCGCTCGGACTGCCGCTGGCCGAGGCGCCGGACGCCTCTTCGCGCGCGCTCGCCCAGGCCGAGCGCGCGATCCTGGAGACGCTGGAGTACCACGCTCACGTGCGGCTCCGGCAGGTCGGCGCGCACCGCTGACGGCCGGGGGCGACGATCCGGGTATCGGCGACCCGGCCGGGGATAGGATCGCGCCATGGAGAAGTGGGTCTACGACTTCGCCGAGGGGTCGCGGGACATGCGCGAGCTGCTGGGCGGCAAGGGCGCCAACGTCGCGGAGATGACGCGCGTGCTCGGTCCCGACCGCGTGCCGGCCGGCTTCACGATCACCACCGAGGCGTGCGTCGCCTACATGAGCGCCGGCAAGGAGGAGCCGGAGGGCATGGCCGAGCAGGTCGCCGACGCGCTGGAGCGGCTCCAACAACACGCCGGCAAGCGCTTGGGCGACGACGAGGACCCGCTCCTGGTGTCGGTCCGCAGCGGGGCGCGCGAGTCGATGCCCGGGATGCTCGACACGGTGCTCAACCTCGGCCTCAACGACCGCTCCGTCGAGGGGCTCGCCCGCGCGACGGACAACGAGCGCTTCGCATGGGACTCCTACCGCCGCTTCGTGCAGATGTTCGGCAACGTGTCGCGCGGGATCGCGGGGGAGGACTTCGAGCAGGCGATCAAGGAGGTCAAGGAGGCCCGCGGCGTCGACCAGGACACCGACCTCGACGTGGACGCGCTCAAGGAGCTCACCCGCCGCTTCAACCAGCTCTACGACTTCCCGCAGGACCCGCGGGAGCAGCTGCGGCAGGCGATCCGCGCCGTGTTCGACTCCTGGATGGGCGAGCGCGCGGTCTCCTACCGGCGCATCAACCGGATCCCCGACGACTGGGGCACCGCGGTCAGCGTGCAGCAGATGGTGTTCGGCAACACCGGGGACGCGAGCGCGACCGGCGTGGCGTTCTCCCGCGACGAGGTGACGGGCGCGCCCGAGCCCTCCGGCGACTTCCTGGTCAACGCCCAGGGCGAGGACGTCGTCTCCGGCGTGCGCAACACCCGCGACATCGCCGAGATGCGCGACGTGATGCCCGCGGCGCACGCCGAGCTGATGGAGATCCTGCGCACGCTCGAGGCGCACTACAAGGACATGCAGGACACCGAGTTCACGGTCCAGGACGGCAGCCTGTTCATGCTCCAGACCCGCGACGCCAAGCGGCCCGCCCAGGCCGCGGTGCGGTTCGCGTGCGACGCGGTGGACGAGGGGCTCCTGACCAAGGAGGAGGCGCTCGCCACGATCGACCCCGCCGGGCTCGACGCGCTCCTGCACCCGACCTTCGACCCCAAGGCGGAGTTCGAGGTGCTGGCCAGCGGCGTCAACGCGTCGCCGGGCGCGGCCAAGGGCGAGGTGGTGTTCACGGCCGCGGATGCGGTCGCGGCGGGGGAGGAGGGCCGCGACGTGATCCTCGTGCGCCCCTTCACCGAGGCCGACGACGTGGCGGGCTTCCACGCCGCGAAGGGCATCCTCACGTCCGAGGGAGGCAAGGCCAGCCACGCCGCGCTGGTGGCCCGCGGGATGGGCCGCCCGGCGGTGGTCGGCGCGTCCTCGCTGGCGATCGACCTCGACTCGAGGGTGATCACCGTCAACGGGACGCAGGTCCGCGAGGGCGACCGGATCGCCATCGACGGCACGAAGGGGTGCGTGACGCTGGAGGACGTCCCGCTCGTGGAGGCGCAGGTCGACGAGCACTTCCAGCGCGTCCTCGGATGGGCCGACGAGGTGCGCCGGCTCGGCGTCCGCGCCAACGCGGACACCCCCGAGGACGCGCGGCGCGCCCGCGAGCTGGGCGCCGAGGGCATCGGCCTCTGCCGCACCGAGCACATGTTCATGGTCGAGGACCGCCAGCCGAAGATGCGGGCGATGATCATGGCCTCCGACGAGGACGGCCGGCGCGAGGCGCTCGCGGAGCTGCTCCCGTTCCAGCAGGAGGACTTCGAGGGGCTGTTCGAGGCGATGCGCGGCCTGCCGGTCACGATCCGGCTCCTGGACCCGCCCCTGCACGAGTTCCTCCCCAACCTGCCCGAGCTGCGCGCGCAGGTCGAGCGCGCCCGGATCGAGTGCACCGACGACCTCGACGACCTCGAGCGGATGCTCGCGCGCGTGGAGGAGGTCCACGAGGAGAACCCGATGCTCGGGACCCGCGGCTGCCGGCTCGGGATCCTGTATCCGGAGATCTACGAGATGCAGGTGGAGGCGATCGTGCGAGCGGCGGCCGCCATGGACGAAGCGCCGCACCCGGAGATCATGATCCCGCTGATCGACTACGAGCACGAGCTCGAGATCCTGCGCGAGCTTGTGGTGCGGGTCGCGGACGAGCACGGGTTGCATGAGAAGGAGGACTACACGGTCGGGACCATGATCGAGCTCCCCCGCGCCTGTTTTGTTGCAGATCGGATCGCGAAACACGCGGATTTTTTCTCTTTTGGCACGAACGACCTGACGCAGACGGCGCTCGGGTTCTCCCGCGACGACGTCGAGTCCAAGTTCGTCCCGGCCTACATGGAGCGCAAGATCATCGACCGCAGCCCGTTCGAGACGATCGACAAGCCGGGGGTCGGGTGGCTGGTGCGGCTGGCCGCCTGGGTGGGCCGGGAGTCGCACCCCGGCCTCAAGCTCGGCATCTGCGGCGAGCACGGCGGCGACCCGGAGAGCATCGACTTCTTCCACATGGCGGGCCTGGACTACGTCTCCTGCTCGCCCTTCCGAGTCCCGATCGCCCGCGTGGCCGCCGCCCAGGCCGCGATTGCACATTCTTCGTGACAACCGCCCGCCGGCGCCGCGGGCAGGTCACAATGGAGCCCATGCTCGTCGCCGACGACTACGCCGCCCGCATCCGCTCCTGGGAGGAGGCGCACCTCTCTCCGCTCGCCGCCCGCTCCTACCCGGCCGTGCGCGCGCGCGAGGAGGCGGACTGCGGCCTGCGGACGCCGTTCCAGCGCGACCGCGACCGGATCGTGCACTCCAAGGCGTTCCGGCGGCTGAAGCACAAGACGCAGGTGTTCGTCGCCCCGGAGGGCGACCACTACCGCACCCGCCTCACCCACACCCTGGAGGCGACGCAGATCTCCCGCACGGTCGCCCGGGCGCTGCGCCTGAACGAGGACCTGACGGAGGCGATCGGGCTCGGGCACGACGTTGGGCACCCCCCGTTCGGCCACATCGGCGAGGCGGTGCTGGACGCCTGCGGGCGCGAGCGCTTCGGGACGGGATTCCGCCACAACGAGCACTCGCTGCGGGTCGTCGAGCCGCTCAACCTCACCGCCGCGGTGCGGGACGGGATCCTGCGCCACTCGAGCGGCGCCGGCGAGCCCGCCACGCTCGAGGGCAAGATCGTGCGGCTCGTGGACCGGATCGCCTACATCAACCACGACATAGACGACGCGCTGCGCGCCGGGGTGCTCTCCCCGGAGGAGCTTCCCGCCCACGAGATCGCGGTGCTGGGGGAGACCGGCTCGGCGCGGATCGACATGCTGGTGCACGACCTGGTCGAGCACTCCGAGCGGGCGGGTGACATCGAGCAGGGCGCCGAGGTCGGCGGCGCGATGCTCCGGCTGCGCACGTTCATGTTCGACCAGGTCTACCTCGGCCCGGCGGCGCGCGCCCAGCACGAGCGGATCGAGCGCGTGCTGCGCGAGCTGTTCGACTGGTTCTGCTCGCACCCGGACGAGCTGCCGGACGGCGACGGGCCGCTCGGCGAGCGCGTGGTCGACTATCTCGCGGGGATGACCGACCGCTACGCGATCCGCGCCTGGAGCGAGCGGTTCGTGCCGCAGGGCCTCGCGGTCTGAGTCCGATGGCGCGCTACACCCAGGACTCCCGCGAGCGCGTCCGCGACGCGGTCGACTTCGAGGAGCTCGTGGGCGCCCGCACCGAGCTGCGGCGGGCGGGCGCGCAGCGGCTGCAGGGGCTGTGCCCGTTCCACGACGAGCGCACGCCGTCGTTCGGGATCGACCCCGTGGAGAAGCTCTACCACTGCTTCGGCTGCGGCGCGGGGGGCGACGTCTTCACGTTCGTGATGGAGACCGAGGGGCTCGACTTCGCGGGGGCGCTGGAGGCGCTCGCGGACCGCTACGGCGTCGAGCTCGAGCGCGAGGCCGAGGACCCGGCCGCCGCGGCGCGCCGGCAGCGCAGCGAGCGGCTGCTCGCGCTGCTGGAGCGGACCGCGGCCTACTACGTGCGGGTGCTGTGGGAGAGCGGGGAGGCGGGGGCGGCCCGGGAGTACCTCGCCGGCCGGGGGCTCGAGGAGGGGGTGCTGCGGGAGTACCGCGTGGGGTTCTCTCCCGCCGCCTTCGACCGGGTGGTGGAGGCCTCGCGGCGGGCGGGGTTCTCGGAGGAGGAGCTGCTGGGGTGCGGGCTCGCAGCGGCGCGGCGCGACGGGCGGGGCGCGGTGGACCGCTTCCGGGGGCGGATCATGTTCCCGCTCTGCGACGAGCGGGGGCGGGTGCTGGGGTTCGGGGCCCGGGCGGTGCTGCCGGACGACCTGGGGCCCAAGTACCTGAACTCGTCGGACAACGCGGTCTTCCACAAGGGCCGGCAGGTCTACGGGGCCGATCTGGCGCGCGCCGCGGCCGCGCGGGCGGGCCGGGTGGTGCTCGTGGAGGGCTACACGGACGCGATCGCGCTGCGCCAAGCGGGCGTGGCCGAGGTGGTGGGCTCGATGGGCACGGCGCTGACCGACGCGCAGGTGGACGCGCTGCGCCGGCTCGCGCCGGCGGTGCTGTTCTGCCAGGACCCGGACGCCGCCGGGCAAGCGGCGGTCGCGCGCGGGGCGAGCGCGGTCCGGGCCCTGAACGACCGCAGCCGGGGCCGCGGGCTCGATTTCCGGATCGTCCGGCTGCCGGCGGGCGAGGACCCGGCCGACGTCGTCCAGCGCGACGGCGCCGACGCGATGCGCTCGCTGCTCGACGGCGCGGTCCCGTTCGCGCGGTTCGAGGTGGAGCGGGCGCTGGAGCGGGGAGAGACGCGGACGGCCGAGGGCCAGGACCGCGTGCTCGACCAGATCCGACCCGTCATCACGCCGCTCGCGGCGAGCAAGCTGCGCGACGACCTCGTGCGCCTGGTCGCCGGGCGCCTGGAGATGACGCCCGAGCTCGTGGACGCGACCCTCGCCGGCGGCCGCGGCTCATCGGGTGCGAGATCGTCCACCGGCCGGCGGTTCGATGGCGGCGCGCCCGGCGACCGCCGCTACGAGCGCGAGTCCCCGCTCCCCGCGAACGGCGCGCGCGCGGCGCTCGACCGCCGCGAGCAGACCGAGCGCGCGTTCCTGGCGCTCTGCCTCGCGCTTCCGGCCGAGGGCGAGTCGCGGCTCGCGCAGGCGGACCTCGACGAGCTCTTCTCCGCCCCCGCCACCCGCCGCGCGGCGGGCTACCTC
>JBOGYU010000275.1:0-6349 GCA_050696935.1 Solirubrobacteraceae bacterium
CGCCGGTCGCGGGCGCCGGTGGCCCGCGGCGCGTCGACGGGGTTGGCGAGCATCGACTCGATCGGCGTCGCGAGCACGACCTTGCCGCCGAACTCCCCGATCGACTCCGAGATCGCCCCGATGTTGCGCCCTCCGCAGTAGATCGGCGAGCCGGAGAAGCCCGGCCCGATCCCGGTCTCGTCCACCGCCGGCCCGGACGCCTCGACGAGGATCCGCGGGCCGTCCGACTCGGGCTCGCCGTCCACGACGTCGATCACCTCGACGTCGAACGACGAGACCTCGGTCCCTCGGATCACCGAGTAGCCGGTGCACTGCATGCCGCTGCGGACCTCGCCCAGGGGCATGATCGGATCGCCGGCGGCCGCGGGCGCGGCGGGCAGGAGGCAGGCCGCGAGCGTCGCGGTGGCGAGGAGGCGGGGGCGCATGGAGGCGGCCAGCGTAGTGCCGAGCACGCGCGCGAGAAGCCGGGACCTGGCCGGATGGCCGAATGCGGACATCGACTATGGCTCGAGAAGGCGCCGCCGCAGGGCGGCGACGTCCTCGCCGGTGAGGCCGGCGCCGAGCAGGCACGTCTCGACGTCGAGCTCGGCGAGCGTCGTCACGATCGGTCGCGTCCGCCGGTGCAGTGGAAGGCCACTACGCCGGGCTCGGCATCGGCGACGGCGGCCATGACGGCGGCACTGCGCTCCGGGAAGCGCTCCAGGTGGGGGCGGTAGTACAGCGGCGTGCCGAACTGCGGACCGCTGTCCCAGACGCTCCAGAACTCGCGGTCCTCCGAGCCGTCGAGCGGCAGGCGCACGGTCCTCACGGAAGCCGGCCGCGGTGCGACGTCGGCCCCGAGCTCATCGTCGTTGCGCAGGTCGATGACGGTCTGCACCCCGTACGCCGACAGCGCCGCCCACCCGGCGGCCGTGAGGCCGTCGAGCGCGTCCGCTCGGACGACCCGCGCCCAGCGGGTCTCGCGGCCGTCGGTCGTGCGCAGGCCGCCGAGGTCGCGCACGTTGAAGCATCCCTCCCAGTCGAGGTGGCGTTGCCGGCGCTCACTCATGCTGCACCGTGATAACGCATCTCCCGCGGCCCCCACGCTCGCGCTGCTCGCCGTCTCAACGAACGCTGGTTCGTCGTCGTCGCGACCTGACCGGTCACGGCGCCCGCTCCCGCTCGTACTGCCGCAGCCACTTGCGGATCGCGTTGTCGCTCACGCCGTACCTCCGCCCCACCGCCACGTAGCTCGTCGCCGCCACCTCGGCGACCAGCTGCTCGTATGGCGGCCGCTCGACCCGCCGCCGTACCGCTTGCGCTCGCCTGCTCGCGTCCGAGAGCGCCCCGCAGCGATGTGAGCAGTGCTGTTGCGCGGAGCTGTCCGCCGTGAACGGCTCCCCGCACGTGGTGCACGGTCGTGTCCGTCTCACGTTGCGACCGCAGTGGGTGTCGAGCGTAGCGGCGCAGTTCGGGCAGACGATTCGCAGGTTCTCGAGCCTGTGGTCGTCACGGACTCCGTTGACGTGATCGAGGACCAACGCCATCTGCCGTCCCCGCCACGTCGGGCCCTGTCCGCACAGCTCGCACAACGGGCTCTTGAGACCGGCCTCGAGGAGACGCTTCTTCAGATGACCGCGCGAGAACGAGGAGCCTTCGACGAGGATCTCGTCGAATGGCTGAGGAGAGGATCGGCTGCGCGCCAGCGCTTCTCGACTCGCAGCGTGCGGGTCGAAGTGGTGGACCGGAATCCGCCAGACATCGGTTGCATAGGCCTTGAGCGTCCGCCGGTTCCCACCGCTGGCACACATGCCGAGGCGTCGTAGCGCCTCGGTGTACGAGCGAGATGCGGCGAGCGCTTCGCGCGCCTCCGCCTCCGAGTATCGTGGGCCCTTCCTCACGAACGTATGTTCGCAGGGCGAGCGGACGAAATCGGCGAACTGGGGGGCCCGGACTCGGACCGGGACTGCTAGGACCAAAACCTAGAGTGCTGCCAATTACACCACCCCCCAACGAGGATGGAGCGTAGCGGCACCACGCCGCGTCTACGATGCCCCGGTGCCTGCTCCCACCGTCGTGATCCTCGCCGCCGGCGAGGGCACCCGCATGCGCTCCGCGCTGCCCAAGGTCCTGCACCCCCTCTGCGGCCGGCCGATCATCGCGTGGCCGGTGGCCGCCGCCCGGGAGGCCGGGGCCGCGCGGGTGGTCGTCGTGGACGACCCGAAGCGGCTGCTCGGGGAGCACCTCCCCGAGGGCGTCGAGGTCGTCGTGCAGGAGGAGCCGCGGGGGACGGGGGACGCGGTCGCCGCCGCGGCGGGGCTGATCGACGACAAGAGCACCGTGGTGGTGGTCCACGGCGACGTGCCGCTCATCACCGCCGAGACGATCCGCGGGCTCGTCGCCGCCCACGAGGAGGCCGGCGCGCAGGCGACCATGGCGACGATGGAGCTCGAGGAGCCGGCCGCCTACGGCCGCGTCGTACGCGACAGCGACGGCTCGGTTCTGCGCGTGGCCGAGGCCAAGTCGCCCGGCGACGCGACGGCCGAGGAGCTCGAGATCCGCGAGGTCAACACGGGCGTCTACGCGTTCGAGGGACGCGCGCTGCTCACCGCGCTGCAGAGGCTCGAGCCCGCCAACGTCCAGGCCGAGCTGTACCTGCCCGACGTGCTCCCCGCCGTGCGCCAGGCGGGCGGGCTCATGAGCGCTCACCCCGTCACCGACCCGACCGTCACGCTCGGCGTCAACGACCGCGTCGAGCTCGCGGGCGTCCGCGCGCTCGCCCAGAGCCGTATCCACGAGCGGCACATGCGCGCCGGCGTGACCGTCGTCGACCCAACCTCCACCACGATCGACGTCGACGTCGCGATCGGCCGGGACACGACGATCGAGCCGTTCTCGCAGCTCAGGGGAGCCACCACCGTCGGCGACGGCAGCGTGATCGGGGCGATGACCACGCTGGTCGACTCGCAGGTAGGCGACGGGGTCACCGTCCTGCACTCCCACCTCACCCGGGCGCGCGTGGACGACGGCGCCCTCGTCGGCCCGTTCGCGTACCTGCGGCCCGACGCCCACCTGCACCCGAACGCCAAGGCCGGCACCTTCGTGGAGATCAAGAACGCGGAGATCGGCCCCGGCGCCAAGGTCCCGCACCTCTCCTACATCGGCGACGCCGACGTCGGCGAGGGCACCAACATCGGCGCCGGCAACATCACCGCCAACTACGACGGCGTGCGCAAGCACCGGACGACCATCGGCGCGCGCGTCCACACGAGCGTCGACACCGCCTTCGTGGCACCCGTGACGGTCGGCGACGACGCCTACACCGGCGCAGGCTCGGTCATCACCGACGACGTGCCCGCGCGCGCCCTCGGCATCGCCCGCGCGCGCCAGACCAACGTGGAGAACTACGCCGACCGCAAACAGCGGTGAGCGCGCCGACGACGTCCAGGACGAGTCGTACACTGAGGTATGCAGTGAGCGCGCTGGACCCCCGCACCGGCATCGCACACCTGGGCTCCTCGCTCGCCGTCGAGTACGACAAGCGGCTGATGGTCATCTCCGGCCGCGCGAACCCCGACCTGGCCGGCCGGATCGCCGGCAAGCTGGGCGTCTCGCTCGGCGGCGTCACGCTCCGGACCTTCTCCAACGGCGAGGTCTACTGCCGCTTCGACGAGTCGATCCGCGGGGCCGACGTCTTCATCGTCCAGCCCACCTGCAGCAACCCGCGCACCGGCATCACCGCCAACGACGCAGTGATGGAGCTGCTGCTGATGATCGACGCGGCGGTGGGCGCGTCGGCGCACCGCGTGATCGCCGTCACCCCGTGGTACGGCTACTCGCGGCAGGACAAGAAGTCCACCGGCCGGGAGCCGATCTCCGCCCGCCTCGTCGCCCGCGCGCTGGAGACCGCGGGGGCCGACCGCGTCCTGACCATGGACCTGCACGCCGGCCAGATCCAGGGCTTCTTCTCCAAGCCGGTCGACCACATGACCGCGATGTTCATGCTCACGCAGTACTTCCGGGACATGGCGCTCGACGACCTCGTCGTGGTCTCGCCGGACGCCGGCCGCGTGAAGCTGGCCAAGAAGTTCGCGGAGAAGGTCGGCGCCGAGCTGGCGATCCTCAACAAGGAGCGGCCCGCCCAGCAGGTGGCCGAGATCGCCTACGTGATCGGCGACGTCAAAGACAAGACGGCGGTGATCCTCGACGACATCATCGACACCGCGGGCACCCTCCGCGCCGCCGCCGAGACCGTCAAGGACGAGGGCGCCGGCCGCGTGTTCGCGGCCGCCACGCACGCGGTGCTCTCCGGCAACGCCTTCGAGAACCTCGCCGCCTCGGCGTTCGAGCAGGTCGTGGTGACCGACACGATCCCGCTGCGCGACGGCGCGCCGGACAACATCAAGGTCCTGTCGGTGGCCGACCTGCTGACGGACACGATCCGCCGGATCTTCACCGACGACTCGGTGTCCGAGGTGTTCGGCGGCGAGAACCAGCTCTTCTGAGCGCCGCCCACCTCCAGGACCTGCTCGGCCTCTCCGACGAGGAGCTGCTGGCGGTGCTCGACGCCGGGCCGCTGGAGGTCGTGTCCGGCGACCTGGACCACAAGCCCGAGCTGCCGATCCTGCTCGACCTGCTCGCGGAGGCGGAAGAAAGAGCGGGCGCCGCGGTGCTTCGGCGGTGGGTGCGCGCCGCCGGGCCGTCCGGCCGTCCGATCGACCTGCTGCTGACCCGCAAGTTCGCCGCCTTCGAGGACGCGCTCGCGACGCTCGCCGAGCGCGGCTTCGTGCTGCGTAGCTGAGTACGGCTTACTCACACTCGCAAGCTCGTGTGGTAGACCGCATGCGGCTTACTCGCACTCGCAAGCTCGTGCGAGCGCCTTGATTAGTCGGGCTCGGGCTCCCGCTCCCCCGGCCACACGCCGGTCAGGTGGCGCCAGCCGATCGCGCCCGACCGGTTGAGCACGGCCCGTACGACGGCGAAGATCATGCCCTGCACGGCCGTGGCGGCGAGGATGCTGCGCCACGTCGCGCGCTCGGTCGTCGCCTCGGGCGGCTCCTCGTCCGAGATCTTCGTCCACACGAAGTTGAACGCCTGGCGGCCGGCGATGCCGCCGAGGATGCCGATCAGGATTCCGAACGGCTTGTAGATCAGCCCCATGCGCCGGACTCTACCCCTGGTCGAACCGACCCAGACAGCCGGTGGGTTTTCGTTTCTCCCGCAACGCGGTAAACATGTCGATAACCCGGACGAGGAGCCCATGCACGACGAGCACGCCGAGGACCTGCTCCGCCGAGCGCTCATCGACAGCGAGGCGACCGCCGCCGTCGCCCTCCGCGTGTCGGGCCTGCCGCTGTGCGAGCGCCTCACCGTCGTGTTCCACGGCCGGCGCGACCTCGGGACGATCCAGACGTACGTGACGCACGGCGGGCACGGCGCCGGCTCGGCGGTCGCCGCTGATGAGCTGATGCGCGTCCCGTGCGACCTCGACCTCGCCGCCGCCGAGGACCGCGAGGAGGCCGAGCGGCTGTACGTCGAGCAGGCAGCCGCGATGCGCGACGCGCTCGTGGGCGCCGACACGGTGCTGGACATCTGGCGCGAGCCGCTGGAGGACCTCGCGCACAGCCCCGTGGAGGTCGACCGCCGGATCGCGCTCGACGTGGACCTGCCCGCCCACCGGCTCCTGCCCGCGGCGCTGGTGGCGCCGGAGCGCCAGATCGTCGTCACCGCCGTGTGCGGCGCCCGGCCGCTGGCCGAGGGCCGGCCGCCGATGGGCATCGTGTGCGCGCAGCCGGATGTCGCGCGCGTGTATGCGCTGCCCGACGACCCGGAGCGCTGCCTGGAGGACTTCCTCGAGGCCGCGGCCGAGCACGCGCGCCGGATGGCCGAGCAGCTCGGCCGCCAGGAGGCGAGCGTGCAGCGCTTCCTGGAGCTCTCGGGCGACGAGTTCAACGACGCGGGGTAGGCCACAATGGCGCGTTCATGGGACGGCGCGCCATCGCGATCGGCTTCGTGGCCTTCGTCTTCGTCGGCCTCTCGCTCCTCTTCGCCCGCGGGCTGAGCGGGGCGGGGACCGAGCGCGCGCTGGTGCTCGACCTGCTCGAGGCGCAGGCGCGGGGGGACACGCGAGCGGTGCTCGCGGGCCTGCCCGCCTGCCGGTCCGAGCCGGCCTGCGTCCGGATCATGCGCGAGCGCGTGGAGCGCCTCCGGCGGCCCGGCCGCGTCGAGATCCTCACCTACACGCCCTCCGTGCAGGTCGCGCTCACCCAGAGCACCGGCACCGGTCGCGTGGCGTGGCGCGCCGGGACCTCCGCGCCGGTCGTGCAGTGCGTGCGCGCCCGCCGCGAGGGGCCGCTCGCGGGGGCCGGCG
>JBOGYU010000276.1:0-6309 GCA_050696935.1 Solirubrobacteraceae bacterium
CTGCACATCGGGCTCGGCCGCGGTGCCGCGCTCGCGACGCTCAGCTGGGTCGCGCTCGGCGGCCGCTCGCTGCGCCGCGAGGCCGAGGCGATAGCGGCAACCTTGGACGCCGGCGACATCGCCGCCGCCCGACAGGCGCTGCCCGCGCTGGCCGGGCGCGATGCGCAGGCGCTCGACGCCGACGGGATCGCGCGGGCGGTCGTCGAGTCCGTCGCCGAGAACACCAGCGACGCGATCGTCGGCGCGCTGCTGTGGGGCCCGCTCGCCGGGCCGGCCGGCGTCGCAGCCTTCCGCGCAGCGAACACGCTCGACGCGATGGTCGGGCACCGCTCGCCGCGCTACCGGGACTTCGGCTGGGCTGCGGCGCGGCTCGACGACGCGCTGGGCTGGCCCGCCGCGCGCGCCGGCGCGGGCCTCACGGTGCTCTGCGCACCGGTCGCGGGCGGCTCACCCGCGCGGGCATGGCGCACGCTGCGGCGGGACGGTGCCGCGCACCCCAGCCCGAACGCGGGTCGCATGGAGGCGGCCTTCGCGGGCGCGCTCGGTCTGCGACTGGGCGGCCCGCTGGCGTACGCCGGGCAGGTCGAGGACCGGCCCGTGCTCGGCGACGGCCGCGCGCCCGGCACCGCCGACGTGCGCCGCGCCACCCGGCTCTCGAGCGCGGTCGGGGCGACGGCGCTCGTCGCGAGCCTGCTGCTGAACGCCGTCCTGCGGAGGTGGCGATGAGCGGCGCGCTGCTGGTGTGCGGGACGCACTCGGACGCCGGCAAGTCGGTGATCACCGCCGGCCTGTGCCGCTGGCTCATGCGGCGCGGCATGAGCGTCGCGCCGTTCAAGGCCCAGAACATGGCGCTCAACTCGGTCGTGACCCCCAGTGGCGCCGAGATCGGTCGCGCGCAGGCGGTCCAGGCCGCCGCGGCAGGCCTGGAGCCCGAGGCGGCGATGAACCCCGTGCTGATCAAGCCATCCGGCGAGCGACACAGCCAGGTGATCGTGATGGGCCGTCCCTACGCGGACGTCGACGCCCGCTCCTACCAGGAGCTCAAGCTCGGACTCCGCGACATCGTCGCCGACGCGCTCGCCGACCTGCGCGCGTGCCACGACGTCGTGATCTGCGAAGGCGCTGGCAGCCCGGCGGAGATCAACCTGCGCGCCGACGACATCGCCAACCTCGGGCTTGCGCGCTCGGCGGGCCTGCCGGTACTCGTCGTGGGCGACATCGATCGCGGCGGCGTGTTCGCTTCGCTGTTCGGCACGCTGGCGCTGCTCGAGCCCGCCGATCAGGCGCACGTCGCGGGCTTCGTGATCAACAAGTTTCGCGGCGACGCGGGGATCCTCGCCCCAGGCCTCGACGACCTGCGAGCACGGACCGGCCGCCCCGTGCTCGGCGTGCTGCCGTTCGTCGAGGACCTCTGGATGGACGTCGAGGACTCGCTCGGGCTCGAGGCGCCGGCTCCCGAGGCACCCGCCGCCGCCGACACGCTCGACGTCGCCGTCGTGCGGCTGCGCTGGATGAGCAACTTCACCGATCTGGACGCGCTGCGTACCGAGCCCGGCGTGCGCGTGCGCTTCACCCGCTCGCCCGCGGACATCGAGCGCGCCGACCTCGTCGTCGTGCCCGGTACCAAGGCGACCGTGGCCGACCTCGAGCGGCTACGCACCACGGGACTCGACCGCGCGCTCGAGGCGCGCGCCGCCGTGGACGCGCCGATCCTGGGCATCTGCGGCGGCTACCAGCTGCTCGGTGAGCGCATCGACGACGAGGTCGAGTCCGGGGCCGGGACCGTCCAGGGGCTCGGCCTGCTGCCGGTGAAGACCGCCTTCGCTGCCGACAAGCTGCTGCGGCGCCGCGCCGGCGGGTCGCCATGGCTCGGTGCGCGCAGCGCGACCGGCTACGAGATCCGCCACGGCCGCGTCGTGCGCCACGGCGGCGAACCACTGCTGGTGGCCGACGACGGCGAGCCCGACGGCTGCCGCTCGGGGTGGACGCTCGGCACCTCGTGGCACGGGACGCTCGAGGACGACGCGCTGCGCCGCGCGCTGCTGCAGGCGATCGCCGCCGCGCGCGGGCGCGAGTTCGTCGCCGGCAACGAATCGTTCGCCGCCCTGCGCGAGCGTCGCCTCGACGCGCTCGGCGACCTCGTCGAGGAGCACCTGGATGGCGATGCGGTGCTGGCTCTGCTGGAGGCGGGCGTGCCCGCCGAGCTGCCCACGATCACCGCGGAGGTGGGCGCGTGCTTCGCTTCGTGACGACCGCGGACACTGAGATCCTCGCGACCGCAGCTGCGGTCCGGAGCCTCGGCGACGAGTTCCCCGAGGTGCGCTGCGCGAACCCGGCCGGCGCGCTCGACCACGAGGCGTTCGTCGACGAGGTGCTCGATGGGGCGCGCGTCGTCCTGTGCAGGATCCTCGGCGGCCGCCGCGGCTGGCCGGACGGCTTCGACCTGCTGCGCGCACGTTGCGAGGAGCGCGGGATCGCGCTGCTCGCGCTCGGCGGCGAGATCGAGCCCGACGCCGAGATGACCGCCCTCTCGCTCGTGCCCGCCGGCGCGGTCGCGCAGGCGGGCGAGTACCTGCGCCACGGCGACGTCGGCAACTTCGCGCAGCTGCTGCGCTTCCTCGCCGACACGTTTCTGCTCGAGGGTCACGGCTTCGAGCCGCCGCGCGAGGTGCCGGACCTCGGCGTGTACGTGCCCGGCGTGGGCGACGTAGCGATCGATGAGGCCTTCGCGCGCCACGACGCGGCCCGGCCGACGGTCGGCGTGTGCTTCTATCGCTCGCACCGCATCACCGGCAACGCAGCCTGGGTCGACGCGCTTGTCAACGAGATCGAGGCCGCGGGCGCGAACGCGATCGCCGTCTGGAGTACCACCCTGCGTCGCAGCGCCGACGGGACCGTCCCGGCCTTGCGGCTACTCGACGGCCGCGTCGACGCGCTGATCACGACGATGCTCGCGACCGGCGGCTCGCACGCGGGGGACGCGGCGTCAAGCGACGCCACGGACGAGCAGCGCTGGGACGCGGGCGCGATCGAGGCGCTCGACGTACCGGTGATCCAAGCCGTCTGCGCGACCGCCTCGCGCGCGAGCTGGGAGGCGAGCGGCAACGGCCTTTCGCCGCTGGACGCTGCGACCCAGGTCGCGATCCCCGAATTCGACGGCCGCCTGGTGGGCGGCGTGGTCTCATTCAAGGAGCGGGACGCGGAGGGCTCGCCAGTCGGTGCGCCGGTGCCCCGCTACGTGGCCGACCACGAGCGCTGTGCGCGCGTCGCGCGCCTTGCGGTGCGCCACGCGGCGCTGCGCGCCAAGCCCAACGCGGAAAAGCGGGTCGCGGTGCTGCTGACGAGCTTCCCGACCAAGCACGCACGCGTGGGCATGGCGGTCGGTCTCGACACGTCGGCCAGCGCACTGGGTCTGCTCGACACGCTGCACGCCGCCAGCTACCGAGTCGAGCGCCCATACGCGCACGGCGACGAGCTGATGCACGCATTGGTCGCAGCCGGCGGTCACGACCCCGAGTTCCTAACCGATGAGCAGCTCGCAACCGCGACGCTGCGGCTGCCTGTCGCCCACTACCTCGACTGGTACGCGACCCTGGCGGCCGATCTGCGCGAGGCGATCGAGCGGCGCTGGGGACCGCCGCCCGGCGACCAGTTCGTCGACGGCGACGACTTCGTGGTGGCCGGGCTCGAGCTGGGCAACGTGCTCGTCGCGATCCAGCCGCCGCGCGGCTACGGCGACGATCCGGTCGGCATCTACCACGACCCCGAGCTTCCGCCTACGCATCACTACCTCGCCTGCTACCGCTTCCTCGACGCGGCCTGGGGCGCGGACGCGATCATCCACCTCGGCAAGCACGGGACGCTCGAGTGGCTGCCGGGCAAAATGCTCGCGCTATCGGCGTCGTGCGCGCCCGATGTCGCGCTCGGCGACATGCCGCTCGTCTATCCGTTCGTCGTCAACGACCCGGGTGAGGGCGTCCAGGCGAAGCGCCGCGCGCACGCGGTGATCGTCGACCACCTCGTGCCGCCGATGATGCGCGCCGAGACCTACGACGAGCTGGCCGAGCTCGAGGCGCTGCTCGACGAGTACGCGCGCCTGGAGATCCTCGACCCGCCCAAGCTGCCCGGGCTCGCGGCGCGCATCTGGGACGCGATCGAGCGCGCGAACCTGCAGTCCGACCTCGGCGTGAGCGAGCGGCCCGACGACGTCGGGGCGCTCGTCGGGCACATCGACGGCTATCTCTGCGAGGTCAAGGACATCCAGGTCAAGGACGGCCTGCACGTTCTCGGCGAGCCGCCCACCGGCGAGCAGCTGCGCGGGCTCGTAAGCGCGATGCTGCGCCTCGGGTCGGGCGAGGTGCCAGGGCTGCGCCGCGCCGTTGGCGCGGCGTTCGGCCTCGACGAGCAAGCGCTCGTTGCGGCACCCGGCGCCCCCGCCCCCGCCGCTCCTGCAGGACTGCTCGAGCGCTTCCGTGGCCCGGCGAGCTCAGCCGGCGATGTCATCGACCGGCTCGACGCGGCGCAGTCGGCGCTGCTCGAAGCGCTCGCGGAGGCCGGATGGGCCCCCGCGGCCGCAGGCGAGGCGTGCGAGCTGGTGCTCGGCCGGCGCGAGGCAGGCGTCGAGCGAGCGTTGCGCTTCGCCGCCGAGGTCGTCGTGCCGCGGATCGCAGCGACGACCGACGAGCTCGCCCACGTGCTCGCCGCGCTCGAGGGCCGCCATGTTCCGGCGGGGCCGTCCGGCAGCCCCACACGCGGGCGCATCGACGTGCTGCCGACCGGGCGCAACCTCTACTCCGTCGATCCCCGTGCGCTGCCCTCCGAGCTGTCTTGGGATACCGGCTGGCGCCTGGCGCAGGCGCTGCTCGACCGCCACCAGGCGCAGCACCGCGAGCTCCCCCGGATGGTCGGGCTCGTCGCCTGGGGCACCTCGGCGATGCGCACACAGGGCGATGACGTGGCCGAGATCCTGGCGCTCCTCGGGGTGCGCCCCGTGTGGGCGCGCGAGTCGCGGCGCGTGACCGGCATCGAGGTGATCGGACTCGAAGAGCTCGGCCGGCCGCGGATCGACGTGACCGTCCGCATCTCGGGCTTCTTCCGCGACGCGTTCCCGCACCTCGTGCGGCTGCTCGACGACGCGGTCGCGGCGGTCGCCGGGCTCGACGAGCCCGCCGAGTCCAACTACGTCGCCGCCCACGCGCGCGAGGATGCAGAGGCGCTCGCCGGGGAGCTGGGCGCGCGTGACGCATGGCGGCGCGCGACGACGCGCATCTTCGGCTCCAAGCCGGGCGCGTACGGCGCCGGTCTGCTGCAGCTGCTCGACGCGCACGACTGGCGCGACGACGGCGACATCGCCGAGGTCTACGAGGCATGGGGCGGCTACGCGTACGGCCGGGGACTCGACGGCGGCGAGGCGCGCGCGGCGATGCGCGACTGCTTCGCGCGAATCGACGTGGCGGTCAAGAACGTCGACAACCGCGAGCACGACATCCTCGACTCGGACGACTACTACCAGTACCACGGCGGCATGGTCGCGACCGTGCGCGCGATCACCGGCGCCGAGCCCGACGCGGTGCTCGGTGACTCGTCCGATCCCTCGCGCGTGGTCACACGCTCGCTTGCACAGGAGACGCGCCGCGTGTTCCGCGCGCGCGTCGCCAACCCGCGCTGGATCGCGTCGATGATCCGCCACGGCTACAAGGGCGCCGCCGAGCTCGCCGCGACCGTCGACTACCTGTTCGGCTACGACGCCACGACCGGTGTCGCCGAGGACTGGATGTACGAGCAGATCGCCGAGCGCTACCTGCTCGACGCCGACGTCGCCGGCTTCATGAGCCGCTCGAACCCCTGGGCTGCGCGCTCGATCGCAGAACGGCTGCTCGAAGCGGCCGACCGGGGGATGTGGGACTCGCCCGAGGACTCGACGATCGAGGCAGTGCGCACCCGCTACCTCGAGCTCGAGGGCGAGCTGGAGGAGGCGCAGGCGTGACGCCCGGCTATCCCGTCTCGGCGATCGTCGGCCAGGAGCAGATGATCGAGGCGCTGCTCGTCAACGCCGTGAGCCCGGAGGTCGGAGGCGTGCTCGTGCGCGGCGAGCGCGGGACCGCGAAGTCGACCGCCGTGCGCGCGCTCGCGCCGCTCCTGCCCGCGGTCCCGGTCGCCGCCGGTCAGGCCTTCTGCTTCGCGCCCGGCGACCTCGCGCCCGACGGCCGCGTCGATACGGGCACTGAGATCGAGCAGCGCGCCGCCCCGCTGGTCGAGCTGCCCGTCGGGGCGACGATCGACCGGCTCGTCGGCGCACTCGACCTGGGC
>JBOGYU010000277.1:0-6293 GCA_050696935.1 Solirubrobacteraceae bacterium
GGGCCGCAACGTCGCCGAGCGCGTGGCGCTCGTGTACGTCGGCGCCACGCTGGAGGCGCGCGACCGGGTCGTCGGCCTGGCCACCGGCCTCGCCGACCGCTACGGCACCCGCGCGTCCACCCAGCGCGAGGTCAAGAAGCTCGAGCGCCGCGGCGAGCGCGACGTCCGCAAGGCCCGCACCCGGGTGGAGCGCATGGTGCGCACGCGCCGGCGTGACGCCGAGCGTCTCCTGCGCCGCAACCGCCGCGCCGTGGAGCGCGAGGTGGGAACCGCAGAGCGCCAGGCGGCGCGACGCCCTAACATTGTCGGTGCGCGGATCGGCAACGTGTCCGGTCGCGTGGAGGACGCGGCGCAGTTCGGGGTCGCCACCGGCACCCGGATCGCGACCGTGGCGAAGGAGCGCGTGAGCGCCCTCGTCTAGCTTCATCAGTTTCCCCCGGGGGCCGCGGAGGAGCGGCACACCGGGTAAGCCTGCCGGCCTCATATTCCGCCGGCGGGATCCGCCGGCCTCATATCCCTGCCGGCGGATGCAGCACCCTCTCCTCCCTCAACCGTCGACCCGCCCTCGTGGCGGGTCGTCGGTCTTTAAGGGCCTGCCACAATGGAGGGACATGCCCACGCGAGAGCAGATCACCGAGGCGCTGAAGTCGGTCATCGACCCCGAGCTGCGCCGGGACATCGTCGAGCTGGAGATGGTCCGGGCGATCGACATCAAGGACGGCGGCGTCGTGGACGTCACCGTCTCCCTGACCACTCCCGGCTGCCCGATCAAGAGCCACTTCCAGACCGCCGTCGCGAAGACGGTCTCCGGCGTGGAGGGCGTCTCCCGGGTCAACGTCGGCTTCGACGTGCTCACCGACCAGGAGAAGTCCGGCCTGCAGCGCAAGCTCGGCCGCCCCGGCGGGCTGCCCGAGGGCGCGCTCGCCCAGGTCGCGAACGTGATCTGCGTCGGCTCCGGCAAGGGCGGCGTGGGCAAGTCCACGCTGACCGTCAACCTCGCGAGCGCCCTCGTCGCGGAGGGCAAGAAGGTCGGCGTGCTGGACGCCGACGTCTGGGGCTACTCGATCCCGCGCATGCTCGGCCTGGGCGGGGAGCGGCCGAAGGTGTCCGGCGAGCGCAAGATCCTGCCGCTCCAGGCCCACGGCATCAAGGTGATGTCGATCGGCTTCTTCATCGCCGAGGACGAGGCTGTGGTGTGGCGCGGCCCGATGCTCCACAAGGCGCTCACGCAGTTCCTCGAGGACGTCCAGTGGGGCGAGCTCGACTTCCTGCTGATCGACCTGCCGCCCGGCACCGGCGACGTGTCGATGACGCTCGCCCAGCTGCTCCCGCAGGCGAAGTTCGTGATCGTGACCACGCCGCAGGCCGCCGCCCAGAAGGTGGCGCGGCGATCGGCGGAGATGGCCGACAAGGTCAAGCTCGAGATCGCCGGCGTGATCGAGAACATGTCCGGCTTCACGACGCCGGCGGGCGAGCGCTACCCAGTGTTCGGCGAGGGCGGCGGGCAGCTGCTGGCGGACGAGATCGACGTGCCGGTGCTCGCCCAGGTGCCGCTGACGATGCCGCTCCGGGAGACCGCGGACGCCGGGATCCCGCTCGTGGAGGCCGACCCGGACGACCCCGCGGCCCAGGCAATCCGTCATGCGGCCCAGGGGATCATCGCGATGGCCCCGGTCGAGCTGCCCGTGATGCAGGCGCCGTCGCCGGTGGGCATGAGCCTGCCGATGGCGGGATAACGGGTTTCGTCCTACCGTCCTCGCAAGCTCGGACGTCCGGACGACGTTACGTTCGACTCACATTTCCACGTCTTCGACCCGCGCTTCCCGCTGGTCGAGAACGAGGGCTTCGTCCCGCGGCCGTTCACGGTCGACGACTATCGCCGGTGCACCGCGGCCCTGGGGATCACCGGCGGCGCGGTCGTCGCCGCCTCGTTCCAGGGGTTCGAGCAGGCGTGGCTCCTCGACGCCCTGGAGCTGCTGGGCCCCGGCTTCGTCGGCGTCGCGCAGCTGCCGCCCTCCGTCACCGACGCGGAGATCCTCGCGCTGGACGCCGCCGGCGTCCGCGCGGTCCGATTCAACCTCCGCCGCGGCGGGGAGCTCGACGTCACGCTCGCCCGGCGCGTGCACGATTTGGCCGGCTGGCACGCCGAGGTGTACGCCGGCGACCTCACGGCGCTCGAGACGCGCGAGATCCCGCGGCTCGTCATCGACCACCTGGGCGTGAGCCGCGAGAACCTGCCGGCGCTGCTCCGGCTCGTCGAGCGCGGCGCGAAGGTCAAGGCAAGCGGCTTCGGGCGCGTCGACCTCGACGTGCGCGAGGCGCTGCGCGCGATCGACCCCGCCGCGCTCCTGTTCGGCACCGACCTCCCCGGCACCCGCGCCCGGCGACCGTTCGAGCCGGCCGACCTGGAGCTCGTCGCCGAGCTGGCGCCACGCGCGCTCGCCGAGAACGCGCGCGAGCTCTACGACCGGCCGGCGAAGTAGTCGGCGTTCTTCTGCGTGAACGCCTCCCACTCCGACGGCAGCTGGTCCTCGGCGAAGCACGCGTCGACCGGGCACGCCTCCACGCAGGCGTCGCAGTCGATGCACTCCTCGGGGTCGATGTAGAGCTGCTCGACGGCGTCGTAGTCGGGCTCGTCGGGCGTCGGGTGGATGCAGTCGACCGGGCACACCTCGACGCACGAGTTGTCCTTGGTGCCGATGCAGGGCTCTGCGATCACGTAGGCCATAGACGGGGGATCCTCGATGCTCGACAGCGGGGAGGCAAGCGGGATTCTAGGCTCCGGGGGCGTGCTGCTGCTGACGGGTGCCACCGGGCTGGTCGGCTCCGCCGTGCTTCGGCGCCTGACGGCGCGCGGGAAGCCGGTGCGGTGCCTGGTGCGCGACGCGCGCCGGCTGGGCGCCGAGCGCGTGCGGGTGCAGCTCGCGATCGGCGACCTCTCCGATCCGCCCTCCTAGCGCCACGCCGCACCACCGCTCGCGCGTGCACCGCGCGGAGGCGCTGGCGGCAGAGGCGGTCGGAGCCGCCGGCCTGCGGACCTCGACGCTGGCGGCCTCGCTCGTCTACGCGCCCGGCGACCGCCGGCTGCTGCCGGTCCCGCTCGCGCTCGCCCGCCCGCTGCTGCGCGCCAACGAGGCGCTGGCGGGCCCGACGGCCTTCGCTACCTGGGACGAGGCGCAGCTCCTCGCCGTCCCGATGCTCACCGCCCGGCACCCGCGACGCCGAGCGCCTCGGCGTCACGCCCCGCCGGATGGCCGACGTCCTCGGCGCCTAGAGCTCCGGAACCTGCTGCGGGCGGCCCAGCGCGGCCTCCATCTGGGCGGCGACCTGGAGCAGCGTGTCCTCTCCCAGCGGCTTGGCGACGAGCTGCGCCGCGGTCGGCAGGCCGTCGTCGCCGAAGCCGAGCGGGACGGAGATGGCCGGCTGCCCGGTGACGTTGAACAGCGCCGTGTAGGGGGTGAAGCGGCCGGAGCGCACGAGGTCCGCCATCGGGTCCTCCCCGGAGCCGTGGCACTCGCCGATCGGGAGCGGGCGCTCGGCGAGGGCGGGCGTGAGCAGCACGTCGTACTCAGCGAAGAACGCCACCAGGCCGCGGGCCACGGCCTGGAGCTGCGCCACGGCGCCGAGGTAGCCGACCGAGGACAGCTCCCGCGCGCGCTCGAAGACGGCGCGCGACAGCGGCTCGATCTCGTCCTCGGTGGGCGGCCGGCCCGCGAGCAGCTCGCCGTACCCGATGCCGAGGCTGACCTGCGGCCCGAACGCCTCGATGAACACGTCGAGCACCTCGGTGCCGGGGAACGCCGGCGAGGCCTCCTCCACCTCGTGGCCGAGCGAGGCGAGCAGCTCGCCGGCCGCCCGCATCCCGCGCTCGCACTCTGGGTCGACCGCGGCGCCGAGCAAGTTGGCCGCGGACATCGCGACCCGCAGCCGGCCGGGGTCGCGCCGCACGGCGGTCGCGTACGGCTCGGTCGGACGCGGCGCCCACGTCGCGTCCCCGACCTCGTAGCCGGCGATCACGTCGAGCAGGTGCGCGGTGTCGCCGACGGTCCGGGTGAGGACACCGTCGCAGCCCAGGAACGAGTCGCCGAGGTCCGGCCCGCGCGACACCCGCCCGCGGCTGGGCTTCAGGCCCACGAGGCCGCAGCACGCGGCGGGGATCCGGATCGAGCCGCCGCCGTCGTTGCCCTGGGCCACCGGCAGCATGCCCGCCGCGACGGCCGCGGCCGAGCCGCCCGAGGAGCCGCCGGGCGTGCGCTCGAGGTCCCACGGGTTGCGCGTGACGCCCGAGTGGCGCGGCTCGGTGGTCGGCAGGATCCCGAACTCAGGCATGTTGGTGGTCCCGACGACGACGAAGCCCGCCTCGCGCAGGCGCCGGACGAGGTAGGCGCTGTACTCGGGGCGGTGGCCCTCGAGGAACTTGGAGCCGAAGTTGCGGCACAGGCCGGCGACAGCCGTGTTGGCCTTGATCGCGATCGGCACGCCGGCGAACGGGCGCTCGTCGCCGGGCTCGATCGCGGCGGCGGCCTCCAGCGCGCGCTCGCCGTCGACCTCCACGAAGGCGTTCACGCGGTCGTCCAGCGCCTGGATCCGCTCGAGTGCCGCGGACACGACCTCGCGGGCCGCGACCTCCCCACCTCGCACCAGGGCGGCAAGCTCCGGGACCGGCTTGAGCATCAGATCGGTGGCGCTCATGCGGCGGCGGCAGCCTACGCCACTTGGAAGGCTCGCGTCAGCGGTCCATGGCTCGCGCGAGGATGTCGCGCAGCGCGGCGGCGTCCTCCGCGGGCAGCGCGGCCAGGCGCGGCGGGGGTTCTCCGGCGCGGCGCTCGACCTCCGCGCGCATCGCCTCGCCCCGGGGCGTCAGCGCGATCGTCTTCACGCGCCGGTCGCGCTCTCCCGGCCGGCGCTCGGCCAGCCCGGCGGCCTCCAGCCGGTCCACGATGCCCGTCACGTTCGAGTTGTCGCAGTGCATCGCCTCGGCCAGCGCGCTCATCGGCAGCGGCTCGCCGGGGCGCAGCATCGTGAGCGCCATCGACTGCTGCATCGAGAGCCCGAGCTCGGAGAGGATCGCCCACCTGCGCGGCTTGTCCTCGACGAACATCCGCCAGATCAGCCCCCACGCCTCGCGGGCGGCGGGGCCGGCGGACGTCGCGGACGCTGGCATGTGGCAAAGGTAGCACGTCACGAAGATCGAACGAAGAAAAGGTTGACATCCTCAAATATCGAAGCTAGGGTCATTCGCCATGACCCAGCTTCCCAACGGCATCGAGGTCGAGGGCCTCGTCCGTGAGTTCAAGGGCGGCGTGCGGGCCGTCGACGACATCGACCTGCACGTCGAGCCCGGCGAGATCCACGGCTTCCTCGGCCCCAACGGCGCCGGCAAGTCGACCACCGTCCTGATGCTCACCACGCTGCTGCCGCCCACCGCGGGCACCGCGCGCGTGGGCGGCCACGACATCGTCCGCGAGGGCGCGCGGGTGCGCCGGGCGATCGGCGCCGCGCTCCAGGAGGCCGCGCTGGACCCGCTGCTCACCGGCCGCGACCACCTGAAGCTCCAGATGGCGCTGCACGGGATCTCCCGGCGCGACCGGCCCACCCGGGCGACCGAGCTGCTCGCGCGCGTCGGCCTGATGGGCGCGGCCGACCGCAAGGTCGGCGGCTACTCCGGCGGCATGAAACGCCGCCTGGACCTGGCGCTCGCGCTCGTGCACCGGCCGCGGATCCTCTTCCTCGACGAGCCGACCACCGGCCTCGACCCGCAGAGCCGCGCCGCGCTCTGGGAGGAGGTCGGGCGGCTGTCGAGCGACGGCGTGACCGTGTTCCTCACCACCCAGTACCTCGAGGAGGCGGACGTCCTCGCCGACCGGGTCGGGATCATCGACCACGGCCGGATCGTCGCGGAGGGGACGCCGGCGGCGCTCAAGGAGGAGATCGGCCGACCGACGGTCGAGGTCGTCCCTGCCGATCCCGAGCAGCGGGCCGCGGTCGCCGACGTGCTCGCCCGCTTCGGCGAGCCGTCCCAGGCCTCCCCGGACGGCGTCGCCGTGCGGATCGAGGGCGAGGCGGAGCTCGCACCGATCGTCCGCGCGCTCGACGCCGAGGAGCTGCACGTCGAGCAGCTCCAGCTGCACGCGCCCACGCTCGACGACGTCTTCCTCGCCAAGACCGGGCGCTCGCTCGAGGGGGCGGCCGAGGCTGCCGCGGCGTGAGCCAGATCCTGCTGTTGGCCCGCCGCTCGGTGGTTCGGACGCTGCGCCAGCCGGCCATGGTGGTGCCGTCGATCGTGTTCCCGC
>JBOGYU010000278.1:0-6271 GCA_050696935.1 Solirubrobacteraceae bacterium
CCTGGTGCGCGCCGCGGCGGAGGCCGCGGACGCCGGAGCCGACCCCGCCGCGGCGGTGGGCGAGGTCGTCGCCGCGCTCGCCGTGGCGCTCGAACGCGTGTACTAGGCTCTGCGCGCCATGGGCGTCCTGCTCACCCTGATCGCCGGCCTCGTCGTCTGGATCGTCCTGTGGGCGATCGGCGCCGGCGGGTTCGACGCGTTCATGATCACGGTGCTGATGCTCGTCGTGGCCGCCGCCGGCCACCTGCTCGCGCCGCACCTCCCGGGCAGCCGCCGGGGCGGCTGAGCGCCCGGGGCGCACCGCCCGGTCCCCGGCAACGGGCGCCGGGCCGCCGCGCACCGGCCGGTTCGCCTCCTAGACGCATTCTGCCGACGTTCGTGGCACTCTGTTGCCGGCCGGAACGGGCGATGCGTAGAATCGCCGCCCAAGTCAAACCCTTTATGAGGAGGGGTTCCTTGAGTTCACGCAGGTTGGCAGCGACAGGCTGCCTTGTGGCCGCGCTCGCGATGGGCGTAGCCGCATGCGGTGGTGACGACGACGAGCCCGCCGGCGGCGGCGACGGCGGCGAGGCCCGCACGCTGAGCGTCTACTCGTCGCTTCCGCTGCAGGGCGCATCGCGCCCGCAGACGACCGCGATGGTCCAGGGCATCGAGCTGGCGCTCGAGCAGGCGGGCGGCAAGGCCGGCGACTTCACCATCGAATACACCTCGCTCGACGGCTCCACGGCGCAGGCCGGCTCGTGGACGCCCGAGGCGACGACGGCGAACGCCCGCCAGGTCGCGCAGGACGAGAACGCCGCCGTCTACATCGGCGAGTTCAACTCCGGCGCCTCCGCGGTCTCGATCCCGATCCTGAACGAGGCGCAGGTCCCGCAGATCAGCCCCGCGAACACCGCGGTCGGCCTGACCTCCGACGAGCCGGGCGCCGACGCCGGCGAGCCGGACAAGTACTACCCGACGGGTCAGCGCCACTACGTGCGGATCGTCCCGAAGGACACGATCCAGGGCGCCGCGCTCGCGACGCTGATGCAGGAGGACGGCTGCACGTCGGTCTTCATGACCAACGACAAGGAGGTGTACGGCGCGGGCCTGGCCCGCAACATCGAGAGCGCGGCCGAGGGCATCGGGCTCGAGGTCGTGGCAAACGAGGACATCGACAAGAACGCCCCGAACTACCGCTCGCTGGCCAACCGGGCCGAGGGCGAGGGCGCGGACTGCTTCGTGTACTCGGGCATCACCGCCAACAACGCGGTCCAGCTCTACAAGGACTTCTCGGCCGCCATCCCGGACGCGCAGCTGTACGGGCCGGACGGCGTCGCGGAGTCCGGCTTCTCCGACCCGGGCGAGGGCGGCATCCCCGCCAACGTGGCCGAGAAGGTCAAGGTGACCGTCGCCACACTGTCCCCGGAGGAGTACCCGCCCGAGGGCCAGGAGTTCTTCTCCCAGTTCGAGGAGAAGTACGGCGAGGCGAACCCAGACCCGTACGCGATCTACGGCTATGAGGCGATGCGCCTGGCGCTCGACGCGATCGAGCGGTCGGGCACCGGCGAGAAGGCCGACATCATCTCTGCGCTGTTCGACACGACGGACCGCCAGAGCGTGCTCGGCACCTACTCGATCGACGAGAACGGTGACACCACGCTGACCGACTACGGCGTCTACACCATCTCGGACGGCACGCTGGAGTTCGACTCGACGATCCAGGCCGAGGGAACCTGATCGAACACTGACGGGTCTAATGCCGGGGGTGGGGAAAAAATCCCCCGCCCCCGGCGACCGTCTTCTGGAAGAGTCTGCGCAACATGGAAGCCGCAAGCGTCCCAGCCGCACGGCCTGCCGCCCCGGGTCAGGCAGTGCGCGACTTCGTCTCGAAGTACGGGCTGATCATCGTCCTGCTGATCATGCCCGTCGCCTTCGGGCTCAACGACCTGACGAGAGAGGGGGACCTCTCCCGGATCGGCAACAACCTCGTCGACGGTCTCTCCAACGGCGCCATCTGGGCGCTGGTGGCCATCGGCTACACGCTCGTCTACGGGATCGTCGAGCTGATCAACTTCGCCCACGGCGAGGTGTTCATGATCGGCTCGTTCGTCGCCGCCGGCTTCTTCGGGATGATCGGCCTCAGCGGCGACACGGGCACCGGCCTGCTGATCCTCGGCCTGCTCCTCACGCTCCCGGTGGCGATGCTCGCCTCGGGCATGCTCAACACGATGATCGAGCGGGTCGGCTACCGCCCGCTGCGCGCCTCGCCCAGGCTCGTGCCGCTGATCACCGCCGTGGGCTTCTCGTTCATCCTGCAGAACGTCGGCCTGTTGTGGCGCGGCGGCTCGCAGGAGGGGATCGGGGACCTCATCCGCTCGCAGAACGACCTGATCACCATCGGCGGGGTCCAGATCACCAACGGCGACATCCTGGCGGTCGGCGTGACGATCCCGCTGCTCGCCGTGATGACCTACTTCATCACCCACAGCCGGCTCGGCAAGGCCATGCGCGCGACCGCGCAGGACCCCGAGGCGTCGCGGCTGATGGGCATCAACGTCGACACGACGATCTCCCTGACCTTCCTGATCGGCGGGATGCTGGCCGGCGCCGCCGGCCTCATCTTTGCCCTCTATCAGACGACGATCTGGTACTTCCAGGGCTTCACCGCCGGGCTGATCGCGTTCACCGCCGCGGTGATGGGCGGCATCGGCAACATCCGCGGCGCCGTGCTCGGGGGCCTGATCATCGGGTTCATCCAGCAGATCTCGGACAACCGGATCGGCTCGGCGTGGACGCCCGCGATCGTGTTCGCCTACCTCGTCCTCATCATGACCTTCAAGCCGTCGGGACTGCTCGGCGAGCAGACGAGGGAGGCGGGATGAGCACCACCACCGCGCACGAGGCCGGCACCGCACCGGCGCAGCCCAAGCGCCGGCGGCTCGAGCTGCCGCCCTGGGCGGAGAAGGCCTTCGTACCGGTCTTCTTCGTCATCGTCGCCCTGCTCCCGTTCACGATGAACTCGGGCGGCGGGCTCATGTTCGACATGACGATCGCGCTCGCCTACATCGTGATGGCGCTGGGGCTGAACATCATCGTCGGCTTCGCCGGATTGCTGGACCTCGGCTACGTGGCGTTCTTCGCCATCGGCGCCTACACGATGGGCTGGCTGGGGTCAGGATTCTTCTCGGCCGTCAACGACGAGCAGGGCCTCCACGTCCTGGTCTCGGGCTTTGCCGCCGAGCTGGCGGGCATCCACTTCAACTTCCTGCTCATCATCCCCGCGGCGATCGTGCTGACCACCATCGCCGGGATGCTGATCGGCCTGCCCACGCTGCGGCTGCGGGGCGACTATATCGCCATCGTGACGCTCGCCTTCGGCGAGATCGTCGGCCGCCTCGCCGTCAACGGCGACACGGTGCGGTTCTCGAGCATCCCGCTGATCGGCGGCCCGCTGGGGGACTTCTTCGGCGAGGAGCAGACGTTCACGGCCGGGCGGCAGGGGATCACCCCCGTCGACAAGGTCGACCTGCCGTTCGTCGAGACGTTCACCACCTTGAACATCCGGCCGTGGTTCTGGACGGCGCTGGCCATGGTGGCCATCGTGCTGTTCGTGAACTTCCGGTTGCGGGACTCCCGGCTCGGCCGGGCGTGGATCGCGCTCCGCGAGGACGAGGTCGCGGCCGTCTCGATGGGCGTCCCGGCCGTGAAGACGAAGCTGCTGGCCTACGGCACGGGCGCCGCGTTCGGCGGCATGTCGGGCGCCTTCCTGGGGTCCTTCCTGAACACGGTCAACGCCGACCAGTTCCAGTTCTTCTTCTCGATCTTCGTGCTGGCCATGGTGATCATGGGCGGCCTCGGATCGATCTGGGGCGTGGTGCTGGGCGCGATCCTCCTGTCGTCGATCAACAACTACTTCATCCCGGACGTCTTCAGGACGCTGCCGGACAAGGTCGGGCTGGACTTCGACATGACCCAGATCACGTTCGGCATCTACGGCTTCCTGCTGGTGATGATGATGATCCTGCGCCCGCAGGGCCTGCTCCCGGAGCGAAGGCGGGAGGCGGAAGTGACACACGCCGACGAGCACGCGGAGGAGTCCGTCTACGCGGCACGCGCATGACCGACCAGACCGCAACGAAGAAGACCGGACCCCCGAACGGGGCGCTGATCCTCGACGCGCAGAACGTGACGAAGCAGTTCGGCGGCCTGACCGCCGTCAGCGACGTCACGTTCCACGTGCCGGAGGGCTCGATCGTCTCGATCATCGGGCCCAACGGCGCCGGGAAGACGACGTTCTTCAACATGCTCACCGGCTTCTACAAGCCGACCGTGGGCCGGATCGTGTTCGGCGGCCGGAACGTCACCGGCGGCCGGCCGGACGTGATCATGAAGCTGGGGATGGCGCGGACGTTCCAGAACATCCGCCTGTTCGCGACGATGAGCGCGATGGAGAACTGCATGGTCGGCCAGAACTCCCGCATGCACGGAGGGCTGTTCGGGTCGATCATCCGGACCCCGCGCGTGCGCAAGGAGGAGAAGCGCGTCGCCGAGAAGGCGCACGAGGAGCTCGCGTACGTCGGCCTGCGGCGCGGCCTGCACGAGCAGCTGGCGATCAACCTGGCCTACGGCGACCAGCGCCGGGTGGAGATCGCGCGCGCGCTGGCCTCCGATCCCAAGGTGCTGCTCCTCGACGAGCCGACCGCCGGGATGAACCCGCAGGAGTCCGCGCAGCTGACGCAGTTCATGCGCAGGCTGCGCGACGAGCGCGGCATCACGATCGTGCTGATCGAGCACGACATGAAGGTGATCATGGACGTCTCCGAGCACATCACGGTGCTGGACCACGGCGAGAAGATCGCCGAGGGCGGGCCGGCCGAGGTCCGCAAGAACCCCGCGGTGATCGAGGCGTACCTCGGCAAGCAATCGACGGACGGGGAGGGCTAGGGGATGGCGTTCCTCGAAGTCGACGACATCCACACGTACTACGGCAACATCGAGGCGCTCAAGGGCATCACGATCGCGGTCAACGAGGGCGAGTGCGTGACGCTGATCGGCTCCAACGGGGCCGGCAAGTCGACCACGCTGCGCTCGATCTCCGGCCTGACGCCGCCGCGCAAGGGGTCGATCCGGCTGGGCGGCGAGGAGATCTCGCTGCTGCCGGCCCAGGAGATCGTCCGGCTCGGCATCTGCCAGGCGCCCGAGGGGCGCAGGTGCTTCTCGCGCATGAGCGCGCGCGAGAACCTCGAGCTCGGAGCGTTCCTGCGCCGCGACCACGCCGGGATCGAGAAGGACCTGCACCGGGTCTTCGAGCTGTTCCCCAGGCTCAAGGAGCGCGAGTCGCAGAAGGCGGGCACGATGTCAGGCGGCGAGCAGCAGATGCTCGCGATCGGGCGGGCGCTGATGGGCGATCCCAAGCTGCTGCTGCTCGACGAGCCGTCGATGGGGATCGCCCCGATCCTGGTGGAGCGGATCTACGAGACGATCGCCGAGATCAACCAGCAGGGCACCACGATCCTGCTCGTCGAGCAGAACGCGAACTTCGCCCTGGAGGTGTCAAAGCGCGGCTACGTCCTGGAGACGGGCAGGGTCGCGATGACCGACAGCTCCGCGGCGCTGCGGACGAACCCCGAAGTCCAGAAGGCCTACCTCGGAACATGAAGGTGCTCGCATGCTAGGTGCCGCCGCGCTGTGGTTGATGTACGGATGGCTGCTGTCGGCGATCCTTGCCTCCTACCTGTCCAACCGCAAGGGCTACGGCGAGAAGCTAGGGCTGGCCTTCGGGCTGCTGCTGTCGGTGGTCGGCACGCTGATCTGGCTGTTCTGGCCCGCGAAGCCCGACTCCAAGTGGAAGCAGCTCGGCCCGATCGGCGGCGGCAGGCGGGACCAGGCCGCCGCCGCGGCGCGGCGCGAGCAGGACTGAGCGCTCAGCCGCCGCAGGCGCGCGGCACGCTGACCGGGTGGTCTCGCTCGAGGCTGCCCTCGCCGGGCTTGCCGCTGACCATGCAGTAGGTGAACCGGCCCGACTCGAAGTCCACCAGCGCGCGGTAGGGGTAGCCGATGGCCGATCCCTCGTTGAAGGCGGTGCGCGGCACGTCGGCCGAGATCGCCAGGCACGCGTAGCGCCCGGTGCGGCTGCCCAGGTCGGCGGCGGGGTCCTCGCCGCGGGCGCCGCGCGGGTAGCGCTCGCACTGGGCGCGGTCGACCGAGCTGTCGAGCTCCCCCGCCGCCACACGGTTGCGGGCGTCGGCCTTCACCGCCGCGGCCAGGTCGGCGGCGAGCGCGCGGCGGG
>JBOGYU010000279.1:0-6268 GCA_050696935.1 Solirubrobacteraceae bacterium
GACCTCCGCGGCCAGGCCGGCCACCGCCAGCAGCGCCGCAGCGACGATCACGGTCGCGCTGCCGTACGGGGCGAGCCCGACGGACGCCGCCATCCAGACGGCCCATGCGAGCAGCAGCAGGCCGAGCGGCTTGGCGAACCCGAGCCCCGCGCCCGGCAGCCGCCCGAACGCCAGCCCAGCGAGCGGCGCGGCCGCCAGGCCGACGACCTCGACCAGCGCGAAGAAGCCGAGCGCCTCGAGCACGTGCGTGATGCTAAGGCGCTCGCACGAGCTTGCGAGTGCGAGTAAGCCGCACTCGATCTCGCTCGCACGAGCTTGCGAGTGCGAGTAAGCCGCATACGGTTTCCGTAGGCTGACCACGCATGAGCACCTACGAGCGCGTCGCCGACCTGCCCCTGACCATCGACGAGTACGCGCTCGAAGGACTCACGCGAACGGTCTCCAGCGGCTTCGAGCGGCTCACCACCGTCATCCACCTGCGCGGCGCGGGCGAGACCGGCGTGGGCGAGGACGTCACCTACGAGGGCGACGACCACCGCCGCCAGCAGGAGCACGGCCCGGTGCTCCCGCTCGCCGGGCAGTGGACGTTCGACAGCTTCTCGCAGCACCTTGCCGAGCTCGACCTCTTCCCCGCCCAGGCGCCCGAGCGCCCCGTCTACCGCAACTACCGCCACTGGGGCTTCGAGAGCGCGGCGCTCGACCTCGCGCTGCGCCAGGCGGGGCGCTCCCTCGCCGACGCGGTCGGACGGGAGCTCCAGCCCGTCACGTTCGTGGTCTCCTCGCGCATGGGCGACCCACCGACGCTCGCGCCCGTGACCCGCCGGCTCGCCCGCTACCCGGACCTGCGCTTCAAGCTCGACGCCACGCCGGACTGGGACGACGCGCTGATCGAGGGGCTGGTGGAGACCGGCGCCGTCGACTCGATCGACTTCAAGGGCGCCTACAAGGGCACGATCGTCGACACGGAGACGGACCCGGCGTTCTACCGGCGGATCGCCGAGACGTTCCCGGACGCCTGGCTCGAGGACCCGGACCTCGAGACCCCCGAGGCGCGCGAGGCGCTGCGCCCGTTCGAGGACCGCATCACCTGGGACGCGCCGATCCACTCGATCGACGACATCCTGGCGGCCCCCGTCCTCCCCCGCACGGTCAACCTCAAGCCCTCGCGCTTCGGCAGCCTGCGCGCACTGTTCGACGCCTACGACTTCTGCGCCGAGCGCGGGATGGGCGCCTACGGCGGCGGCCAGTACGAGCTCGGCCCCGGACGTGGCCAGATCCAGTACCTCGCGGCGCTGTTCCACGCCGATGCGCCGAACGACATCGCGCCCGCCGGGTACGACGACCTCGACCCCGAGCCGGGCCTGCCCGCCAGCCCGCTCACCCCCGATTCGGAGCCCACCGGCTTTCGCCGGCGGCCCTAGACTCTCAGGAACCCATGCCCCCCAAGCCACGACAGGTCAAGATCGAGCAGAAGGGCGCGCTCGCCGCGATGCAGCAGCTCGAGAACCGCTCCGACGAGGAGCTCGAGGCCGAGACCCGCTTCCGCTCCGCCGCGCAGGCCATCCTCGGCGCTCGCGCCGCCGAGCGGATGGACGCCAAGCGCTCCCGCGAGCACTTCCGCCAGGCGATCGCCGCCTCCCGCCCGCAGGAGCGCCTCCAGCTGCGGCGGATGGCCGAGGCGTCGCTCGCGCTCGCCGAGCGCCGGGCCGGCGACCTCAAGGTGGCCGCGGAGAAGCTCGGGCAGGCGCCGCCGTCGCGCCGCCAGCTCTTCGTCCTGCAGCTGATGGGCTACATCGCGCCGCCGCCCGGCTCGGGCATCCCCCGCCGCGCCGGCGGCATCCTGCTGCTGATCCTGATCGTCGTCGCCCTGCTCGCGCTCGGCTGGGGCATCGTGCAGCTGATCGCCCTGCCCTTCGGCGGCATCGGCGCCGGCGTCTCGATCTTCTGGGGCTTCCTGCTGGTGGCGGTGGTGCTCGGCGTGATGGCGGTGATCGGCCGCCGCAGGCAGAAGCGCGCCCGCGAGCGGGCCGCCGAGCAGCGCGCCGAGGCCGTGACCGGCCGCCGCCCCGGTTAGCCGGGCACCAGCGCCCACCGATGCGCCGGCGGGAGCGATACACGGCGTTGACGCTCGGGGAGGTCGAGGCCGTCCCGTTGCCCGGCGGCCCGCGCTGGCATCCCGTCCGGATGGAGCTCGGCCTGCGGGCGTTCGGCGCCGGCGCCTACACGGCGGACCGGGTGGGGGAGCCCCTCGTCGAGCCGCACACCGAGCTCCGCGACGGGCACTCCCACGAGGAGCTGTACGTCGTCCTCGCCGGACGCGCCTCGTTCACCATCGACGGCGAGGAGCTCGACGCACCCGCCGGCACGCTGGTGTTGGTGCGGGACCCGGCCGCGCATCGCCAGGCGACCGCTGCCGAGGATGGAACGGCCGTGCTCGCCCTCGGCGCCCCGCCCACGTTCGCGCCTGTGGACTCCGCACTCGAGCGCGAGCCCGGGCTGCGCGGGGAGATCGCGAGTGATCCGGAACTTGCCGCGCTCGGATCCGCGGACGCCCCGCCGCTTCCCGATTTCGAGGTTCTGGCGTTCGTGCGAGCGTCGCTTCCGGACCCGCCGGCGCGGGTGCTCGAGGTGGGAGCGGGTCGCGGCGAGCTCGCCGCCGCCCTCGCGCGCGCCGGTTACGACGTCGTCGCGATCGACCCCGCGGGGGAGTCGCCCGCGGTGGCGCCGGTCGCCCTGCTCGAGATCGAGGAGCCGGCCGCATCCTTCGACGCCGCGGTCGCCGTGGTCTCGCTGCACCACGTCGAGCCGCTGGAGCAATCGTGCCGGCGGCTCGCCGACGTGGTCCGCCCGGGCGCGCCGCTGATCGTCGACGAGTTCGACGTCGAGCGCTTCGACGAGCGGGCCGCCCGGTGGTGGATCGCCCAGCGAGCCGGGACCCACGAGCCGTCGGCGATGGTCGCCGACCTGCGGGCGCACCTGCATCCGGTGTCCCGCATGTGCGCCGCGCTGTCGCCCTGGTTCGACCTGAGGGAGCCGGTTCGGGGCCCGTACCTGCACCGTTGGGACGTTCCACCGGGCCTGCGTGCGGCGGAGGAGCACCTGATCGCGGTCGGGCGGCTGCGGGCGACCGGCGCGCGACTGATCGGAAGGCGGCGCTGAGTGCCATACGTGCCGTATGTACGGTTATCGGGATGCGCAAGACGACCGTCTACCTACCGGACGACATCCGTCGCGGGCTCGAGGACGCGGCGCGGGAGACCGGCCGGTCGCAGGCTGAGCTCATCCGCGACGCCCTGCGGACCTATCTGACCGGGCGGCCGGCGCCGTGGCCGGAGTCGATCGGCCGGCACCGCAGCGGTGGCGGGTTCGCCGCGCGCGACGACGAGAAGATCCTCGCCGAGCGCTGGCGGTGATCACGCGGCCGGATCGAGCTGGCCTCGCCGGCTGACTCACCGCCGCAGGTACAGCCACTCCGGCATGCCGCCGGTCGGGTTCCATGGGTCGCGCCGCGTGAACCAGCGCCACCAGTTGCCGGGCGACATGGCGCCGTAGTCGCGCACCCACCAGACCCGGAAGGGGAACTCCCGCTGGGTGTACCCGGGCAGTTGGACGCGGTCGTGGGCGGCCTGGGTGAGGATGAGGGCATCGGGGCGCCGGGGGGTGGCGTCGGTCTCGCCGAGGTTGGGGTAGTCGACGGGCAGGTCACGGAAGTACCACGCCCACGGGTAGGTGGCGCCGGCGGCGCTGTCGACGGTGATCCGGTACGCGCGGCCGTCACGGTCGGCGCGCGCCGCCTCGGCCACCAGCCTGTCCGCGATCCGCTTGACCTCCTCCGAGGACTGGGTGGTGACCAGGAACTCGCGCGGGTCGGCGCTGTGCCTCGCGTTCACCAGCCAGGAGGCGCTGACGACGTAGGCGAACGCGACCGCGGTGACCGCAAGGCCGAGCGCGCCGTACCAGCGGCGCCGCGCCTCCCAGATCGCCTGCACGCCGATCCCCGCCAGCAGGAGCAGCGGGAGCAGCGGGTGCAGGGCGAGCCAGGCGAACTTCTCGCCCGCCCACGAGTACACGACCAGCGAGACGGCGAACGCCCAGATCAGGAAGGCGCGCAGCAGCGTGGGCCGCCGGAGGGCGACGACGGCGCCGACCCCGCCGAGCAGCAGCACCGGCCACTCGTGGGCGAACAGCAGCACGCCGTAGAAGAACCACGGCTCCCCGCCGCGGCCCACCTCGTGCTGGCCCAGCCAGTATTCGAGGCCGGTGTAGATGCCGTCCCACAGGCCGGCCGAGTGGGTGAGGAAGGTCGTGAACAGGACGGTGAAGACGCCCGCGAACGCGGCCAGGCCCCAGCCCCAGGCGTCCAGGCCGAGCGACCGGATCGGCTCCACCAGCAGCTCCCGCTTCCAGGCGAGCACGCCCAGGAAGAACGTGCCGGCCACGAAGCACGTGATGAACGTCGTCTCCTTGGTGGCGAAGCTCAGCGCCAGCAGCGCGCCCAGCAGAGCCGGAAGCCTCCGCCGCGAAGTTAAAGGGTCAGACCCCTTAAGGAGGCGGAACACGACCACGAGCATCGCCAGCGAGAGGCAGGCGAAGTAGATGTCCTCGCGGGCGAAGCGCGAGAAGTAGAGGTAGGTCGGGCCGACCGCGAGCAGCACAGCCGCGGAGAAGGCGCCGACCCGGCCGAGCTGGTCGCGCAGGAAGTAGGGGAGCCCGACCATCGCACCCCCCATCAGCGCCGGCGCGAGGCGGGCGGTGAAGTCCGAGTCCCCGAACAGCCCGTACATCGCCGCGGTCAGGTAGAAGCGCAGCGGGCCGTGCAGCAGCGGGTCGTACTCGTACTCGCCGCGGGTGAAGAAGATCCAGGAGAAGTAGGCGTCCTGACTCTCGTCGTGGTGGAACGGCTTGTCGTCGAGGCCCACCAGCCGCAGCGCGAGCGCGACGGCCACGAGCACCGCGTACGGGATCACCGAGCGGTCCGCAGCCGGCCCAGGCCGCCGTAGCGGGCGGCGAGCAGCACCAGCCCCACGATGGTGATGGGGAGCACGATCACGAAGCGAAGCATCACGATGTACGCGACGGCCTGGGCGCCGGTTCCGCCGAGCGACCTGATGCCGAGGATCGCCGCCGCGTCCTGCGTGCCCGCGTACGCCGGGCCGGACGGGATCAGGGAGAACACCGACGCCAGCGCGACGATGTAGAGCCCCTCGATCGGGTCCATGGCGAAGCCGACGGCGGCGCCGGCGGACATCCACACGGCCGCCTCGATCGCCCAGATCACCAGCGTGATCCCGAGCAGCTGAAGGCCGTGGTGCGCGCGCCGCAGCCCGAGCGTCGACGACGCCATGGGCGCCAGGAAGGCGGTCAGCCGCGCGTTGCGCCGCACGAGCAGGTAGGCGGCGACGCCGGCGACGGCCACGCCGGCTGCGGCCAGCGCGATGATCTCGACCTTGTCGACGCCCACCTCGCCGAGCAGGCCGTAGCCGACGACCACGAAGATCACGACCAGCACGGCGATGTCCAGCAGCCGCTCGGCCAGCAGCGTGCCGATCACCGTGCGCATTGAGGTCCGGGCCCGGGGCGCCATCAGGACGGTCCGGATCGCGTCGCCGGCCCGCGCAGGGAGCACGTTGTTGCCCATGTAGCCGACGCAGGTCAGGGCGTAGGTGTCGGTCCGCGTGGGCGTGGCGCCCTCGTCCTCGAGCAGCCGGTGCCAGCGCTCGGATCGCACCAGTGTGGCGACCCCGTACAGCGCGACGGCGCCGGCCACGGCGGCGAGCTCGGAGGCGCTCGACGGCAGCCGCGGCGCGTCCTGGCGCAGCGCCCACCACACCACGCCCGCGAGCGCCAGGAGCGAGATGGCCACGCCGAGCCAGGACAGCCGCGAGCCCACGCGCCGCCCCGTAGGCGACGGTCCGGACAGCTCGGACGTGGGGACGGGCGCGGCGATGGCGTGCAGGATGACACCGCAACCTGGGTCCCCACGGCCTGTTGGAGGGTCCGATGCGCGTCGTCCTCATCGCCGTGGCGCTCCTCGCGCTCGCTCCCGCCGCCGCCCACGCCGAGCCCGTCGTGCTCGACGGCCGGGGCTGGGGCCACGGCGTCGGGCTGTCGCAGTACGGCGCCTACGGGTTCGCCCTGCGCGAGGGGCGCGACCACGCCTGGATCCTCGGCCACTACTACCCCGGCACCGAGGTCGGCACGGCGCCGCGGGCGCGGATGCGCGTGCTGCTCAAGCGCTCGCGTGCGCCCAAGGTGTGCGGGGCGACGC
>JBOGYU010000280.1:0-6266 GCA_050696935.1 Solirubrobacteraceae bacterium
GACCGTGCGCGCTGATCGACGGGCGAGCGCAGCGGCGCCCCGCCCGGTCCCGTGGACGCCCGGCGGTCGGTGCGCGTGAGGCGGGACGTGCCGCGAGGATCCCCCGACGCGCGATAACGCAGTTACGTCAGCGCGTCGTCGCAGCGGCCGCCTTGACGACCGCAAGGACGCCGTTGGGCGCCGGGGGGGCACCGTGATGAGATCTCCCACGGCGGCCACGTGGTCCGCCGCGGCCCATCTAGGCCGACAGCGCTATCCACACCCGCAGGCCGATGGCCTCCACGTCCGCGCGCCAGCCGCCCGGGAACAGCCCCACAGCCCATGCCCACATCCCCCGGCCGTCGTGGACGAGGAAGAACACCAGCACGACGGCGAGCAGTATCCCCGCGACCAGCTCGACGACGAGGATCGCGCCGGAGAGCAGCCCGCGGCTGAACTGGGCGCTGTTCTCCTGGACACGCTGGAGCGCCGTCTCGACCGCGCGGTCGATCTGCTCCCGCTCCCCGCCGAGCGGGCCCTGGGTGCGCCAGGCCAGCGCCTCGTCGAGCCCCTCGCGCGCCGCCTGCCCCAGCTCATCGAACTGGTCGACGAAGGCGGGCATGACGAGCGCGATCGTGCCCGCGAGCAGCCCCGGCCCGCCGATCATCGCGGCGAACGTCGCGATGACGCTGGGCACGCCGCGCGCTCGGGGAGCCACAGGAACCGCGCCACGCCCGCGGCGATCAGGAGGGCGTTGAGCGAGAGCTGCGCGGCGGGGACGAGCCCGTCGCCTGCCTACCCCCGAAACCTAACGGGGACTGCCCCTTTAGGTTTCAGTAGAGGCCCGTGGGCATCGCCCCGTCGAGCACGGCGCCGTAGACGAGCAGGCGAGGGCGGGCTCCCAGCTCGATCACCGTGGTGCTCGCATTCGGAGGCGACCCGAGCGCGAGCGGGTCGGCGCCGGTCACACGTGCGACCGCGACGCGGATGCAGCCGCCGTGGCAGACCACCAGCCACGGCCCGCCGGCCGCGATCAACTCGTCGACCGCGCCGGCGACGCGCGCCGCGAAGTCCTCCCACGGCTCGCCGCCCGGCGGCACCCGCGTCCCGCCGCGCCAGTTCGTGAGCTCCGGGCTCTGCGCGTCGATCTCCGCCGCGGTCCGCCCTCCCCACTCGCCGACGTCGATCTCCCGCCACCGGGGGTCGAGCCGCGGCCGCAGCCCGAGCAGCTCGGCGGTCTCGCGGGCGCGCCCGAGGTCGCTGCAGAGCACGCGATCGAGGGGCACGCCGTCGCGCAGCGGTGCAAGTTCGAGCGCCTGTTCGCGGCCGCGGTCCGACAGCGGCGGGTCGAGCTGTCCCTGGAGACGCTCCTCGGAGTTCCAGGTGGACTCGCCGTGGCGGACGAGGATGAGGTGGTCGGCCATGCGGGCGACATCCAAGCACGAGAGCCGGCCGTCCCGCCATGATCGTCACCGTCTCCTCCTGAGCGGCGCGTGGCCGGCCTCAGCGGTGGGCCGCCGCCGTGACGACTGCCGCGAGGTCCCAGCGGACGAGCTTGAAGTTCTGTTGCCGCCGCGGTTGTAGCCGTCTGGGGCGACGCACAGGCCCGTCGGGAAGCTCGGGCCGAGGGGGCGGGTCGTTGCGTCGATCCGTCCGTGTCGCGCACACCGTCGGCGTCCGGCCCGGCGACGACGCGGTACGTGGTGACGTACTCGTCGACGGCGCGGCCTACGGTCGACGCCGAAGGCGTGCTCTCCCTGCTGGAGAGCGACGAGGTAGTGACCAGCGTGCGCTGCTGCCCGCCGTCGGGGTCGGCCTCGTAGTACCAGATGCCGCGGTTTTCCTCGGACACGTAGAGGTCGCCCGGCGCGTCGTCGGCCACCCAGGCCTCGGTCTGCCCGCCCAAGCTCCGCACCGGCCGCGCGACCCGACCGCGCCCCCGCTCCACGAGCTCGGACTGCCGGATGACGCCCGGCTTGGAGCTGACGAACACGTAGAACCGCTCGGTCGCCGCGCTGCAGTACACGCATGAGCCGTAGACCTCGATCCCCACGGCGATCCGGCGCGCCGCGACGGACCGGAACCGACGCGTGTCCGGCTCGACGCGATAGAGCGGGATCTGGTTGTGGTCGCGCGCCTCGGCGGCGACGATCGTCACCCGCTGCCCGGCGAGTGGGGACCCCGCCCGCAGGTCGACGTTGTCGGGCTCGCCGCCGCGGAGGTACTGCAGCTCCCGGCCGTGAAGGTCCTCCACCGCGAGGCCGCCGTCCTTGTCGGTGGCGGTGAGGGACGGGTTGGGTCTCGCGGAAGGTGGCCACGCGCTGCATCTCGGCGCGGGCCCCGGGCTGCTCGCCACAGGCGCCCGCGAGAAGGGCGACTGTCAGCGCGACGGGAGACAGCCATGGACACCGAGATGAGCACATTCCCGAAGCTGGTAGCCGGCGAGGACACCCCGGAGGTCGTGGACCTCCGGCGCGAGTCGGCTCCCGCCCCCCGACGGACGAACCTCAGGCCGGAGACCCGGTGGAGCCGGATGACCGCCGGCTCTGGCCCGAGGAGGCCCGCAGGGGGAGCGAGGCCGCGCTCGGCGTCACCAACGGCGGCAAGCCGGGACAGCTGGTCCCACTGGCCGGCCGTCGTGATGGGCGCGTCGTAGAGGCTCGCGCCGATCGCGCCGAACGCGGACGCCGCGCGCGCGAAGCCAAGCACCTCCGCCGCCGTAGCGGCAGACCCGGCGATCCCGCCGATCGGATGGATCGGGACGAGCGGATCGCCGGTCCGGGCGCGGATGCGCCGGAGCGTCTCGCGGGTATAGCGGTACACCGCCCGCTCTCCGCGCACGTGGAACGTCCAGCACGACATCGGAAGGATCGCGTCGTACAGCGCCCGCACCTGCGCGTACGGGAAGGCCGGCCAGTAGCGTTGGGTGACCGGGTCCGGGATGATCGCCCCAGCGGGTACCGGCCGCGGACCAGTCGGCGCAGCCGGCTCGAGAGCTCGAGCATGCGGCGGTTCCGCGTCCGGACGTCCCGCACGAGCGTCGCCTCGATGTCCATCGCGAAGCCGTCGAAGCGGTGTCCGGCCGCGCTCTCGTACGTCACCGCCGCCCGCACCCGCCGCCAGTCGCGCCGGACGTCGCGGAAGCCGGGGAGGTACCAGCCGACCGCCCTCATCCCCTTGCGGTGGACCGCCGCGAGCAGGCGCGCAAGCCGCACCGGCCGGTGGACGGCCCGCGGACGGCGGTGGTTCGACGTCTGGATGAACACGGTGCGGACGCCCCGGCGCGCCCAGCCGCGGACGGCCCGCTCAGGTGTCTCCCAGGGGCCCCGCTCGTAGACGTCGATCCACGTGGCCAGGCCGCGGAAGGCGGTCATGTCGGCGGCTCCTCGTGCGCCGGCCGGCGCCGTCGCGCCGAGCGCGAGGAGGGCGGCGACGAGGGACCCGGTGCGCAGCATGCGGCGCACCGTCCAGGGCCGCGATGAGGGGGCAGGTGAGGGGGCGGTGAGACGTTCCTCACGACGTCCTCACCGCTGTCTCACCAGCGCAGGGGACAACTGTCGCCATGAGGAGTCCCATCGTCACGACCATCTCGGTGACAGAGGCCCCGCTCCAGCTCGAGCCGGTGGAGCCGGACCCCTTCATCAACGGCCTCATCCGGCCCACCTCGTCGCCCGGCACCCGCCGGACCGCGGGACGCCGCGGCTAGCGGCACGGCGCGGGTAGCATCACGCGCCCCATGTTCTCGAAGGTGCTGGTCGCGAACCGCGGCGAGATCGCCGTCCGCGTCATGCGCGCGCTGGACGAGCTGGGCATCCCGTCCGTCGCCGTGTACTCGGAGGCCGACCGGGAGTCCCAGCACGTGCGGCGCGCCGGCGAGGCGTACCTGCTCGGCCCGGGCCCCGCGCCCGAGTCCTACCTGAACGTGGACAAGCTCATGCAGGTGATCGAGGCGTGCGGCGCCGAGGCCGTGCACCCCGGCTACGGCTTCCTGGCCGAGAACGCCGCCTTCGCGAGGCGGCTGGAGGAGGCCGGGATCACGTTCATCGGGCCACCCGCGGCGGCGATCGAGGCGATGGGCTCCAAGACCCGCGCGCGCGAGCTGATGCGCGCCGCGGGCGTGCCGATCGTGCCCGGCACCACCGACGCGGTCGAGTCCTCATCAGAGGCCGCGCGGATCGCCGAGGAGATCGGCTACCCGATCGCCGTCAAGGCGGCCGGGGGCGGCGGCGGGAAGGGCTTCCGGGTCGCGCTCGAGCCCGACAGGCTCCAGGACGCCTTCGAGGGCGCCGCCCGCGAGGGGGAGAAGTTCTTCTCGGACCCCACCGTCTACCTGGAGCGCTACCTGCCCGACCCCCGGCACGTCGAGGTGCAGGTGCTCGCCGACAAGCACGGCGGCGTGGTCCACCTCGGCGAGCGCGACTGCTCGATCCAGCGCCGCCACCAGAAGCTGATCGAGGAGTCGCCCGCCCCTATGGTCGACGACGAGCTGCGCGCCCGCATCGGCGAGATTGCCGTCGAGGCCGCGCGCGCCGTCGGCTACCACTCGGCCGGCACCATCGAGGGCCTGCTCGGCGACGGCGAGTACTACTTCCTCGAGATGAACACGCGCGTGCAGGTGGAGCACTGCGTGACCGAGGAGGTCACCGGCGTGGACATCGTGCGGGAGCAGATCCTGATCGCCGCCGGCGAGCCGCTGGCCTTCGCCCAGGACGAGATCCGCTGGCACGGGCATTCGATCGAGTGCCGGATCAACGCCGAGGACGCGGCCAAGAACTTCGCCCCCGCCCCGGGCACCGTGACCGCCTACTTCGAGCCGGCCGGGCCGGGCGTGCGGGTCGACTCCGGCGTGCTCGCCGGCTCTCAGATCACGCCGCTGTACGACCCGATGGTGGCCAAGCTGATCGTGTGGGACGCCGACCGCGAGAAGGCGACGCGGCGGATGGCGCGGGCGCTGGACGAGTTCAAGATCGAGGGCGTGCGCACCCTGATCCCGTTCCACAAGGCGATCATGGCGTCGGAGCAGTGGGCGCGGGCCGAGACCTGCCGCGACCTGATCGATGACCGCGCCTGGCTCAAGCAGCTCGCCCAGCCGAAGCCGGAGCCGCCGCCGGAGGAGGACGAGAAGGTCGAGCGCGAGTACCTGGTCGAGGTGTCCGGCAAGCGGTTCGACGTCAAGGTCCGCGGCGAGGCGCTGCCGAACGGGGCGGCGCCCGCGGCGGCTGTCCGCGCAGCGCCGAAGCGCCAGCGCCGGTCCGGCGGCGGCGGCGCGGCGGGCGGCGACGCGCTCGTCTCCCCGCTCCAGGGCAACATCTTCAAGGTGCTCGTGGAGCAGGGCGCCGAGGTCCAGGAGGGCGCGCTCGTCTGCATCATCGAGGCGATGAAGATGGAGAACGAGATCACGGCCCACAAGGCGGGCACGGTGGCCGAGCTCCCGATCTCCGAGGGCGCGGCCGTCGCCAGCGGCGACACCCTGGCCGTCATCAGGTGAGCGCGGAGCTCGACGCGCTGATCCACGAGGCGGCCGACTGGCTGCGCATCCCGTCGATCTCGGCGGGAGCGCGCAACGAGGCCGCGCTGCGCGAGGCCGCGGCGTGGGCGCAGCGGCGGGTGCTGGCGGCGGGCGGGGAGTGCGAGCTGGTGGACACGCCGAGCGGCGCTCCGCTGGTGGTCGGCGAGCTGCGGGCGGCGCGGGACGACGCCCCCACGGTGATGATCTACGGGCACTACGACGTGCAGGACCCGGGCGAGGAGGCGCAGTGGAGCACACCGCCGTTCGAGCCGGACATCCGCGACGGGCGCCTGTACGCCCGCGGCGCGTGCGACGACAAGGGCAACTTCCTGCCGCTCCTGCACGTCGCGTGCGGGATGGCCGACGCCGGCGAGCTGCCGGTCCACGTGCGCGTGCTGGTGGAGGGGGCGGAGGAGTCCGGCGCCGACGACGTCAACGACTGGGTGGCGGCCGACGAGCGCGGCGCCGACTGCGCGATCGTGTTCGACGTCGGGATGCTCGACGAGCGCACGCCGGCGCTGACGGTCGGCACGCGCGGGATCGTGTTCTCGCACCTGGTGGTCCGGACCGGCGAGCGGATCGCCCACTCCGGCCTCTATGGCGGCGCCGCGCTGAACGCCTTCCACGCGCTGCACGCGGCGCTGAGCGCGGTCCTGCCCGGCCCGGACGGGCGCCTGCCGGAGGCCCTGCGCGCGGGCGTCGAGCCACCGTCGCCCGAGGAGCTCGCGACGTGGGACGCGCTGCCGGAGGGCGCCGGCGTGCTCGCGCAGGCCGGTGC
>JBOGYU010000281.1:0-6244 GCA_050696935.1 Solirubrobacteraceae bacterium
CTCCTGCGCCGCCGGCGGCTCGGGCTGCTGCTCGGCGACCTCCGGCCGGGCCTCTTCGGTGCGCCGGAAGAGGGCCGCGAGCGGCCCCTCCCGCATGCTCGCCCGCTTACCGCTTCCCATTCGTGAGCACCTCCTTCGCCAGCTGGCGATAGGCGTCAGCCGCCGTGCCCGTCGGGTCGTACTTGAGCACCGACATGCCCTTCACGGGAGCTTCCGCGAACCGGACCGTCTTCCTGATGCGCGCTCCGAACACCCGGTCGCCGAAGTTCTCCTCGAGGATCTCTATGGCCTCCCGCGCGTGGAGGGTCCGCGTGTCCACCATCGTGGGCAGGATGCCCGCGATGTGCACGTCCGGATTCAGGTTCTCGCGGATCATCGCCAGGGTGTTCTGCAGCTGCAGCAGCCCGCGCATCGACAGATACTCGCACTGGACGGGGACGATCACCTGATCGGCCGCCGTGAGCGCGTTCACCGTCAATAGTCCCAGCGACGGCGGCGTATCGACGCACACGAAGTCGTAATCGCCGTCGATCGCCTGCAGCGCCTTGGCGAGGGAGCGCTCGCGGCCGATCTTCGTGGACATCGCGATCTCGGCCCCGGCGAGGTCGATCGACGCGCACGCGACGTCGATCTCGCGGCGCCGGATCACCTCCCGGATCGAGAGGTCGTGCACGAGCACGTCGAACATCGACTGCTCGAGCGCGTCCGGGTCGATGCCCTGCGACATGGTGAGGTTGCCCTGGGGGTCCATGTCGACGCACAGGACGCGGTAGCCGTCCTCAGCGAAGGCCGCCGCGAGGTTGAGCGTGGTGGTCGTCTTCGCGACCCCGCCCTTCTGGTTGGCGAAGGCGATCACCTTGGCCTGGCCGGTCACGTCGTGCTCCGATCACGGTCGGGGAAACCCATCGGCCTAGGCCATTCGCGGTGCGCGGCGCCTTTCCTCCCAGATGACGAGTGCGGCTTACTCGCACTCGCAAGCTCGTGCGAGCGCCTTAGCATGCCGCCGATGGATCGCCGCACCGCCCGCCGCATCAATCGGGCCCACTGGGACGCCCTCGCGGCGGCGCACGGGCAGGACGAGATCTACGACACCGAGGCGCTGGTCGAGGGCGCCGACTCCCTGCACGAGCCGGAGACCGCCGGAGTGCGGGAGGCGGTCGGCGCCGTGGCCGGGCTCGACGTGCTGCACCTGCAGTGCCACATCGGCTTCGACAGCATCTCGCTCGCCCGCCGCGGCGCCCGGGTGGTCGGCGTGGACTTCTCGCCCGCCTCGCTGGAGAAGGCCCGCGCGCTGGCGCGCCGCTGCGACGTCGACGTGGAGTTCGTGGAGGCCGAGGCCACCGCGCTGCCCGCCGAGCTGCACAACCGCTTCGACCTCGTGTACGCGACGATCGGCGTGATCTCCTGGATCGACGACCTCGGCGCGTGGATGCGGTCAGCGGCCGCCGCGCTGCGCGGGGGCGGCCGGCTGCTGCTGGTGGAGACCCACCCGCTCTACGAGATGATCGGCAGCCTCGATCCGCTCGAGATCGACTTCCCGTACGCGCACGACGGCCCGCGCGCGTTCGACGAGGCGGGCTCCTACGCGGGCGCCGAGCTGCAGGTCGCCTCCACCGAGTCGGTCTCCTACGCCCACTCGCTCGCCGAGGTGGTCAACGGGGCGATCGCCGCCGGCCTGCGCGTGGAGCGGCTGGACGAGCACCTCGCGCCCGACGTCGACCCGCGCGGGACGCTGCTCCCGCGCGACGACGACGGCCGCTACCGGCTGCGAATCGGTGCCGAGCTGCTGCCCGTGCTCTTCACGCTCGTCGCGGCGAAGCCCTGATGGATGCCCGGACGGCCCTTGCGCGCCGTGCACGGGCCGCCGTATGCTCGCCCCTGTGAGCTGGCAGTCCGAGCACGAGCGGCTCCCCGAGCACGAGCGCCCCCGGGCGCCCGACCAGCAGCGCGACGATCCGGCGGCGCCGCTGCACGACCTCGCGTCCAGCGTCGGCAACCGCGCCTTCAGCGAGACGGTCGCCCGCGAGGCGGCCGGCGTGCTGCCCACCGGGGAGGTCCATCCGGCGGTGCAGGACACGATCTCGACCACCCGCGGGAGCGGCTCGAGCCTCGACGGCGGCGTGCAGGACCGCATGTCCGAGTCGCTCGGCGACCTCTCCGACGTCCGCGTGCACACCGACGACACGGCGGACCGCCTCAACCGCTCGGTCTCCGCGCGCGCGTTCGCGACGGGCTCGGACGTCTACTTCGCCAAGGGCGAGTACAACCCCGGCTCGTCAGACGGCGACCGCCTCATCGCCCACGAGCTCGCCCACGTCGTCCAGCAGCGGGGAGCGCCGTCCGGCGGCCCCCTCACCGTCTCGCAGCCCGGCGACGCGCTGGAGAGCGAAGCCGACGCGGTCGCGAGCGAGATCGCCTAGCGGCGCGCCGTGAGCCAGGACGCGCCCGCACGCTCGATCTCGTTCGAGTTCATCGACCGGCGGGTGCTGTCGGCGGTCGAGCGCGTCGCGGCGAGCGACCCCAACCCCTCGGACCCGTTCCGCGGCCTCTACATCTCCGACGAGACCGCGCTGCGGCTCTCGCGGGGCGACACCGCGTCCAGCGCCGACGAACGGCTCGACGCCGCGACCGCCGCGCTCGGCCTGGACCTGCTCGACTCGGCGGTGCTCGGCGTGTGCGCCGCGCCCGAGCTGAACCCCCGCTACGGGCGCCTGTACGCCTACCTGCAGGACGACGTCACGCGCAAGCTGCCCAGCCCCCGGCTCGTCGGGCACCTGCTGGAGGGCGAGGGCGTGACCGCTGCGGACGTCATGACGACGTTCGACCGCACGGGGCCGCTGCGCCGGCTGGGCGCCCTCCGGCTGCTCGGCGACGCGCAGACGCCGCTGGCCGAGCGGCCGATCAAGGTCGCGGACCGGCTCGCCGCCTACCTGCTCGGCGCGCGCATGGACGAGCTGCCGGCGCCGGTGCGGATCCGGCTCGTGCCGATGCCGGCGCACGACCCCGGGCGCGAGCAGGCGGTCAGCGCGCTGACCGCGATGCTCCGGCACGAGAGCACGCTCCCGGTCGTGCTCTCCGGGCCCGACGCCGAGTCGCTGCTCGCCAAGGCGTACGGGCGCCCGCTGGTCGTCGTCCACGTGCGCGACATGGAGAACCGGGACGTGATGGCCGACGCCATGCTCACCTCCGCGATGGAGGACCGGCCGCTGGTGTTCGAGGGGCTCGAGGATCTCGACCCCGGCGAGCGGGCCCGCGCGATGCGGGCGATCGAGATGCGCGAGGAGCGCACCGTGATCGCCGCTCCCCACCGCAACGCCGCGCTGGCCCTCGGCGAGCGGACCGTGCTGCTCGTGGAGGCCGCGCCGCCGACCTTCGCCGAGCGCCGCCAGGCGTGGGCGGACCTCACGGGGACGGACCGTACCGCGGACGTGGCGGCGAAGTTCCGGCTCTCGATCGAGCAGATCGTGGAGGCCGCCGAGGTCGCCCGGCTGGGCGCGGCGGCCGACGAGCAGCCGGTGCCCACGCCGGCGCACCTGGACCTCGGCGCCCGCCAGGCGTCCTCCTCCCGGCTCGGCGAGCTGGCGGCGCGGCTCCCGCCCGGCTTCCATTGGGACGACCTGGTGATGCCGGAGCGCCAGCTCGAGCTCCTGCGGTCGATCTCCGCCTACCTGCGCCACCGCGACCGCGTGCTGTCGGACTGGGGGTACGAGCGGACGGTCGCGCGCAGCCAGGGCCTGAAGGTGCTGTTCGCCGGCGAGTCCGGCACCGGCAAGACGATGGCCGCGCAGGTGCTCGCCGCCGAGCTGGGGCTGGAGATCTTCCGTGTGGACCTCGCCACCGTCGTGTCCAAGTACATCGGGGAGACCGAGAAGAACCTCGACCGCATCTTCGGCGCTGCCGAGGGCTCGAACGCGATCCTGTTCTTCGACGAGGCGGACGCTCTGTTCGGCAAGCGCTCGGAGGTGTCGGACTCCCACGACCGCTACGCGAACATCGAGGTCGCGTACCTGCTCCAGAAGATGGAGGGCTATGCGGGCGCGGTGATCCTGGCGACCAACTTCCGCCGCAACATCGACGACGCGTTCGTGCGCCGGCTGGACTTCGTGATCGACTTCCCGTTCCCGGAGGCCGACGACCGGCGCCGGATCTGGGGGCTGCTGCTGCCGGCGGAGGCGCCGCGGGCCGACGACATCGACCTCGACTTCCTCGCCGGCCAGTTCAAGCTCTCCGGCGGCGGGATCCGCAACTGCTCGCTGTCGGCCGCCTTCCAGGCCGCCGACGACGGCGGCGTGATCGAGATGCGCCATCTGATCCGCGCCGTGGCGCAGGAGTACGGCAAGCAGGGCCGCCTCACGTTGGAGGCGGACTTCGAGCGCTTCCACGAGCTGATCCGCTGATGCGAACGCGGCGAACGCGCGACGACGAGGACGAGCGCCCGCCGGATGAACACGAGGAGGAGGCTGCGGAGCCGCAGCCGCTCGATTCCGGGACGGTCATGGCGCTGCGGGAGGCCGACCCGCACACCCGCGCGCGCACGCTGATGCAGCTCCAGCGCCTGCACGGCAACGACGCCGTGCAGCGCGTGATCCGCTCGTTGCAGATCACCGACGCGGGGCGCGACGCGCGTGTGCAGGCGATCGGCGAGCGCGCGGAGGAGCCCGTGCCGTCGGGCCGGATGGAGAAGGCGCTGCTCTACCGCGAGGCGGTGGCCGCCGAGCTCGACGCCTCGCCCGCGGCCTCCAAGACCGAGCGCGAGCTGATCCAGGACAACGTGAACACGGTCGGCCAGATCTTCGCCAACTACCAGGCGGCGCTGCACCAGTTCGAGGCGGCCGTCACCGGCGGGCTGGGCGAGAGCGTGCCGCGCCAGCTCGCCGTCGAGCTGCTCCAGGAGGCGGCCCGCGAGGTGTTCGAGCCGGTGCTCGATGCGTGCACCGGCGTCGCGCCCGGGATGGAGGACGTGGTCGCGGACACCATGGGCGCGGTCGACGACGTGCGCGAGGTCGAGACCCGCGAGCCCGGCCAGAGCGCCCCGGCGCACACGCTGCGCAACCTCGTGATCGCCGAGCGCCAGCGCGTCGCCACCCGCCACGGCCGCCTGATCAAGGGTCAAGTCGGGCTGATGAAGGCGGCCGAGCAGCGCGCCGGCCGCGGCGGCGTGACCGACCTTGCCGACTGGCGCGCGATGCTGGTCGCGGCCGCCGGCCGCCTCGACGAGCTCGAGACCGGCTCGCACACCGCCGCGGCGCTGTTCAAGGGTCTGGTGGAGCGCTGGAAGGAGCTGCTGCGCGGGCGCGCCGACGTGGAGATCGTGCTCGACGAGCAGTGGACCGTCCTGCGCGCCCACATCCTCACGACCGACGGGCGTAAGCTCGCCTCCGAGCTGCTCGCCGACGGCGGCGGCATCTTCGAGCTCAACGACCTCCACCTGACCCGCCATGTGCTCTGGCGGCCCGCCGAGCTCGCCGAGTGCCAGGCCGTCATCTCCCCGCAGGGCCGCCTCGTCCGGGCCGACCGCAACGAGAGGGGCGCGCCCTTCTTCGCCGACTTCGAGCGCCGCCTGCGCGGCGACGGCCTGCCGCGCACGAAGGTCCTCTCCGGCGACTGAGCGTCAGAGCGCGCTCAGCGCCGGCTCCTGCCCCACGGCCGGGACCTCGGCCAGCAACAGCTCCCCGGCGGGGGGGCGGGCGGCGTCGCCGGCCAGCCCGAGCGCCGCCGTCGTGATCGCCATGCGGCTGCCGCCGGGCTCGATCGCGCAGCTCGTCGTCTGCGGCGTCGCGACGTCCACGAGCGCGGCGCGGGCGCCGTCGGGTCGCACGCCGAGCACACCCGCGCCGCCCCAGAGCGCGATCCAGACGGTCCCTGAGGCGTCGACGCAGAGGCCGTCCGGCGCATGCGGCTCGGCGCCGAAGTCGGCGAACACCCGCCGCTGCGTCAGGCCGCCGCTCGCGAGGTCGAACGCGAACGCGTCGACGCGGGCGGTGCCCGAGTCGGCGAGGTACATCGTGCGCGCGTCCGGGCTCCAGCCGATGCCGTTGGCGATCGTGAGCCCGTCGAGGACGCGCTCGCAGCCGCGCACCGGGTCGACGCGGTAGAGACTGCCGGCCCCCGGCGTCTCCGCATACGCCATCGAGCCGGCCCAGAACCGCCCCGCGGGGTCGCAGGCCGCGTCGTTCATCCGCGTCGCGCCCCCGGAGCGCGCCTCGGGACGGTCCAGCCACTCCAGCCGCCCGCCGGCCACCAG
>JBOGYU010000282.1:0-6239 GCA_050696935.1 Solirubrobacteraceae bacterium
CGCCGGGGGCGCCGCACCGGGCGGCGGCGACCGCGCCGGTGGCGGCGCCGCGCACCCGGGTCACGGCACGAAGGGCTCGCCGGGCAGGTCGGGGGAGTCGCGGCCCGCCAGCCAGCGGAGGGCGGAGGCGCCGACGTCGGCGAACGGGCCGTCGTGGCGGCGACCCCCGTGGCCGGAGAAGCGGGCGAGCAGCGGGGCGTGCTCGCGGGTGTGGTCGGTGCCGGGGTGGGTCGGGTCGCAGCCGTGGTCGGCCGTGATCACGAGCAGGTCGCGCTCGGGATCGAGGCGCTCGAGCCACTCCCCCACGACGGCGTCGATCCCCCGGAGGGCGTCGTGGAACCCCGCCGCGTCGTTGCGATGCCCGTAGACCTGGTCGGTCTCCACGAGGTTGACGAACACGAGCCCGCCTTCGAGCTCGTCGATCAGCCGGCCCGTGGCCTCGAGCGCCGCGGCGTTGGAGGAGCCCTTGTGCTGCTCGTCCACCCCCACGCCGTTGAAGACCTGGCCGATCTTGCCCACCGTGTGGACCGGCAGCCCCGACGCCTGGAGCTCCTGCAGGTAGGAGCGCCCCGGCGGGTTCAGCGCGATGTCGCGCCGGTTCTCGGTCCGCACGAACGCTCCCGGAGCCCCGCGGAACGGGCGCGCGATCACTCGCCCCACCGCGTGCTCGCCGGTCATGATCTCCCGCGCGGCGGCGCAGGCGGCGTAGAGCTCCGCGACCGGCACGACGTCCTCGTGGGCGGCGATCTGGAGCACCGAGTCGGCCGACGTGTAGACGATGAGGTCGCCGGTCGCGAGGTGCTGCTCGCCGAAGTCGTCGATCACCTGGGTGCCGGAGTACGGGCGGTTGCAGAGCGCGCCGCGGCCGGTGGCGTCGTGCAGGGCGTCGATCACCTCGGGCGGGAAGCCGTCCGGGTACGTGCGCAGGGCCACCGGCGTCACGACCCCCATCAGCTCCCAGTGCCCGGTGATCGTGTCCTTGCCCGGCCCCAGCGGGCGCAGCCGGCCGTGCACGACCGGGTCCGCGGCGGGCGGCACGCCCTCCAGCGGCATGATGCTGCCGAGGCCGAGCCGCTCGAGGACCGGCAGCTCGAGGCCGCCGGACGCCTCCGCCACATGACCGAGGGTGTTGGCGCCCGCGTCGCCGTAGTCGCCGCTGTCCGGCAGCTCGCCGGCCCCGCAGGCGTCGATGACGATCACGAAGGCGCGCACGCGCGCCAGCTTACGAGGCCTTGGCCCGCGGATGCGCGTCGAAGTAGACGTCCTTGAGCCGCTCGGCCGAGAGGTGCGTGTAGACCTGCGTGGTGGCGATGTCGGCGTGGCCGAGCATCTCCTGGAGCGAGCGCAGGTCGCAGCCGCCGGCCAGCAGGTGCGTCGCGAAGGTGTGCCGGAGCGTGTGCGGGCTCATCCGGCTGGCGAGGCCCGCCGAGCGCGCGTGGCGCTGCACGATCTTGTAGAGGCCCTGCCGCGTCAGGCCCGTGCCGCGGTGGTTGACGAACAGGGTCGCCTCCAGCCGGTCGCCCACGAGCCAGGGCCGGCCGCGGCCGAGGTACGCCACCAGCGCGCGCGAGGCGGCCGAGCCGATCGGCACCAGCCGCTCCTTGGCGCCCTTGCCGCGCGCGCGGAGCACGCCGGTCTCGAGGTCGACGTCGTTCATCTCGAGCCCGATCGCCTCCGAGGCGCGCAGGCCGCAGGCGTACATCAGCTCCAGCAGGGCGCGGTCGCGGAGCGCCGGCGGCTCGGTGCCGCGGGGCTGCTCCAGCAGGCGCCCCACCTCGTCGCGCGTGAGCACCTGCGGGAGCTTGCGGCTCTGCTTGGGCGCCCGCAGGTGGACGGTCGGATCGTCGGTGACCAGGTCCTGCCGGCGCAGGTGCCGATAGAAGGAGCGCAGGCAGGCGACCTTGCGCTGGAGCGTCGCAGCCGCCACCGGCGGGCGGTCCTCGCCGCCGGCGGCGAGGTCGGACACGAAGTCGGCGAGGTCGCCGTGGCGGGCGGTCAGCGCGTCGGCGCCGGTGCGGTGCAGGTGCACGCCGAGCTGGAGCAGGTCCGACCGGTACGCCTCGAGCGTATTGCGCGACAGGCCGCGCTCGAACTCCAGGTACGCGAGGAAGTCGAGCACGAGGTGCTCGAACGGTTGGGTGGGCGGCGGGACGGCGACGGCCATGGAGGCACTCCTTCGCCGCCGCCGCCCCGCGCCCCTGCGCGCTGCAACGAGGCTGTCAGGGGCGCACGAGGCCGTGGGGCGCCAGGGTGCCGCGACGCCGTCAGCAGCCGGCCAGCCGCGCGCGGAGCTTGAGCAGGCCGATCAGCGTCTTGGAGTCCTTCGTCTCGGCGAGGATAGCGTCGAGCTCGCCGAGCGGGCGGACCTCGACCTCGATCCGCTCGTTCTCCTCGACCTCCGGGCGCTCGTCGACGTCGGAGATCCCGGTGGCCAGGAAGAGGTGCACCTCCTCGTCGGCGAACCCCGGCGAGGTGTAGAAGGAGCCCAGCGGCTCCCAGTGCTCGGCCCGCTTGCCGATCTCCTCGGCCAGCTCTCGCTTGGCCGTCTGGAGCGGCGATTCGCCGTCCTCGTCGATCTTGCCGGCCGGCAGCTCGAGCAGGTCGGGGCTGCCGACCGCCTCGCGGGGCTGGCGCACGAGCCACAGGTCCTCGCCGTCGAGCACCACGACGCCGACCGCGCCCGGGTGGCTGACGACCTCGCGCTGGACCTCCTCGCCGTCCTCGTGGCGGTAGGTGTCCCGGCGCAGCGAGATGAAGCCGCCCTCGTGGATGGTCTCCGACCCGGTGCGCTCGAAGCTGGAGCTCACGCGGCGGATTCTGCCAGCACGGCCGCCGACTCCTCGAGCAGGACGAGCGCCACGTCGAGCATGCCGTCGAGCGCGGCGACCGAGACGCGCTCGGTCGGCTCGTGGTTGCGCTCGGTGCCGTTGGCGAGGTTCAGGCAGGGGAAGCCCGCGTGGTGCAGCGCGTTGGCGTCCGAGCCGCCGCCGGTGTGGATCCGCCGCGGCTCGTACCCGCACGCGCGCAGCGCCGCCTCGGCCGCGGCCAGCTCCGGCGCCCCCGGGCTCACGCAATAGCCGGTGAACAGCTTCTCGCAGGTCAGGTCGACGTCGCACTCGGAGGCGGCGGCGCCGTCGTGCAGCGCGTCGATCATCCGGGCCACGACGTCCTCCACGCGCGCCGCGTCGATCGAGCGCGCCTCCGCGCGCACCCGGCACCGGTCGGGCACGACGTTCGTGGTGGCCACCCCGCCGTGGACCGAGCCCACGTTGGCGGTCGTCTCGGCGTCGAGCCGCCCGTGCGGCATCGCCGCGATCGCGCGAGCCGCGGCGAGCACCGCGCTGCGGCCATCCTCCGGCCGGATCCCGGCGTGCGCCGCCTTGCCGTGGAACTCGGCCTCCAGCAGGAAGTAGGTCGGCGACGCGACGATGACCTCGCCGATCGCGGTCGCGTGGTCGAAGACGTAGCCGAAGTCCGAGCGCAGGCGCGAGGCGTCGAACGCCTTCGCCCCCGCCAGCGCCTCCTCCTCGGCGACGGTGAAGAGCAGCTCGATGCCCACCGGGGAGCCCTCAACGGTGCAGCGGCGGGCCACCTCGAGCATCACCGCCAGGGCGGCCTTGTTGTCGGCCCCGAGGATGGCCTCGTTCGCGTTCTCCCAGCCGCCGTCGACGATCACCGGCTCGATCGGGGCCGTGTTCTCGACCGTGTCCAGGTGGGCGCAGAGCAGCACGGACCGCTCGGACCGGCCGGGGATCCGCGCCAGCAGGTTGCCCGTCTCGTCCTCCTCTGCCGTCAGCCCCATGGCGCGGAGGTCGGCGATCACGTGGTCGGCGCAGGCGCGCTCCTCCCGCGACGGGCTCGGGATGCGGCAGAGCGCCGAGAACGTCTCGGCGAGCCGCGCCTTCTCGGCCTCCGACGCCGGTCTCACGCCGTGACGTGCGCCGTGATCTCCTGCGGCCGGCGCTCGCGGGCGCGATCGAGCGCGGCCTCCACGAACTCACGGAACAGCGGCGCGGGGCGCTCGGGGCGCGACTTGAACTCCGGGTGGAACTGCGAGGCCACGAAGAACGGGTGGTCGTGGATCTCGATGATCTCGACGAGCCGCTCGTCCGGCGACGTGCCCGAGATCACGAGCCCCGCGGCCTCGAGCCGCTTGCGCAGGAAGTTGTTGACCTCGTAGCGATGCCGGTGGCGCTCGTAGATGACCGCCTCGCCGTAGAGCTCGCGAGCCTTGGTGTCGGGGTGCAGCTTGATCGGGTCGGCGCCGAGCCGCATGGTGCCGCCCATGTCGGCGACCTCCTTCTGCTCGGGCAGGAGGTCGATCACGGGATAGGGCGTCTCGGGGTCGAACTCGGTGGAGTTGGCGCCGTCCATGCCGACCGCGTGGCGCGCGAAGTCGGCCACCGAGACCTGCATGCCGAGGCAGATGCCGAGGAACGGGATCCGCTCCTCGCGGGCGATCCGGGCCGCGGTGATCTTGCCCTCGATGCCGCGGACGCCGAAGCCGCCCGGGATCAGGATCCCGTCGGCCTGGGCGACGCGCCGGCGGACCTCGCCGTCGTCCAGCGTCTCGGAGTCGACCCAGTCGATGTCTATCCCGCAGCCGTGGCGGAAGCCGGCGTGGCGCAGGGCCTCGGCGACGGACAAGTAGGCGTCCTCGAGCTTGACGTACTTGCCGACCAGCGCGATCCGCACCGGCGGGCGGCCGGCCGCCTCGGTAGCGCGGCGCATCAGGCCGTCCCAGGAGGCGAGGTCCGGCGCGGGCGCCTCCAGGCCGAAGTGCTCGAGCACGAAGTCGTCGACGCCCTCGGCGTGGAAGTAGAGCGGGACCTTGTAGATGTTGTCCACGTCGCGCGCGGAGACGATCGCCTCCTGCGGGAGCGAGGCGAACAGCGCGATCTTCTTGCGCAGCTCGTGCGGCAGGCCGCCCTCGGAGCGGCAGACCACCATGTCGGGCTGGATGCCGATGCGGCGCAGCTCGTTCACGGAGTGCTGCGTGGGCTTGGTCTTCAGCTCGCCCGCGTGGCCGATGTACGGCACGAGCGTGAGGTGGATGTACATGCACCGCCGGCGGCCGACGTCGACCGGGAACTGGCGGATCGCCTCCAGGAACGGGAGCGACTCGATGTCGCCCACCGTGCCGCCGATCTCGGTGATCACCACGTCGACGTCCTGGCTCTCGGCGATCAGCCTGACCCGGTGCTTGATCTCGTCGGTGATGTGGGGAACGACCTGGACGGTCCCGCCCAGGTAGTCGCCGCGGCGCTCCTTCCGGATGACCGAGTTGTAGATCGCGCCGGCGGTGACGTTGGAGCCGCGGGACGTGTTCGCGTCCGTGAACCGCTCGTAGTGGCCGAGGTCGAGGTCCGTCTCCGCTCCGTCCTCCGTCACGAACACCTCGCCGTGCTGGAAGGGCGACATCGTGCCGGGATCGACGTTGATGTACGGGTCGAACTTCTGGAGCGCGACCTTCAGGCCGCGGGACACGAGCAGGCGGCCGATCGAGGCGGCCGCGATGCCCTTACCGAGCGAGGAGACGACCCCGCCGGTGACGAAGATGAAACGGGTGCGGGTTCGTGGCTCAGGCATCTGGATCCCTCCTGCCGGGCCAGTCTAGAGAGCGCGGCGGCGGCACCCGCGCCACGAGCCTCGGGGCGGTCAGGCCGCCTTCAGCAGCTCGCGGGCGTGGCGGCGGGCGGCGGCGTCTCCGCCGTCGGCCCCGAGCATGCGCACGAGCTCGCCGACGACGTCGGCGCGCTCGAGCCGGGTGACGGTGGCGCGGGCGGTGTCGCCCGACGCGTCCTTGACGATGGTGAAGTGGCGGTCGGCGAGCGAGGCGATCTGGGGCAGGTGGGTGATGCAGACGATCTGGCGGCCGGCCGCGAGGTGGCGCAGCTGCTCGCCGACCGCGCGCGCGGTCTGGCCGCCGATGCCGGCGTCGACCTCGTCGAACACGAGCGTCGCCGGCCCGGCCTCCGCGGCGACGCCCATGAGGGCGAGCATCACGCGCGAGAGCTCGCCGCCGGACGCGGTCTCGCGCAGCGCCCCGGCTGGGACGCCCGGGTTGGGCGCGATCAGGAACTCCACTTCGTCGCCGCCCGTGGGGCCGTAGCCGTCGCGCGGGGCGACGCGCGCCTCGAAGCTCGCGCCCTCCATGGCCAGGCCGGTCATGCGCTCGCAGACGGCGCCGGCCAGTCCGCCGGCGGCGGCGCGGCGCGCGGTGCGCAGCTCCTCGGCGC
>JBOGYU010000283.1:0-6236 GCA_050696935.1 Solirubrobacteraceae bacterium
CCCGCAGCCGCGGCGCCACGCCGGTGTGATCGCCGTCGGAGTGGGTGAGCACGACCGCCTCGACGTCGCCGACACGGTGTCCGAGCCGCGCCAGGTCGGCCTCGAGGCGGTCGGCGAAGCCGGGCAGGCCGGCGTCGACGGCGCTCAGTCGCCCTTGCTCTTCGACGAGATACCAGTTGACGATGTCGGTCCCGAGCGCGTAGACGCCCGGCGCGACCTCGATCGGCTTGTGCATCCGCTTCGGCGTCATGCCGCTCCGTTCACTCGCTCGTCGTCGATCGCTCGACAATAAACGATTGAAGTAGTAACTTCAATCAAATGAGCCCGCGACGGTACAGCATGGCGCGCCGGACGGCGGCGGTCGAGCAGACGCGCCGGCGGATCATCGAGGCGGCGATGCAGTGCCACGCCGAACAGGGCATCGTCGCAACCAGCCTCCAGGATGTCGCGCGCCGCGCCGACGTCGCCCTTGGCACCGTCTACCGCCACTTCCCCACGCTCGAGGACCTCGTCGGCGCCTGCGGCGAGCAGTTCTTCGCGCTGCTCGGTCTACCCGACCGCGAACAGTCCAGGGCGCGCTTCCGCGGCGCGCGTTCGCGTGCCGAGCGCATCGAGCGCCTCCTGGCGGAGGTGACCGCGCTCTACCGGCCGGCGGCCGGCGCCTTTCTGCACGTCCGCGACGCGCGGCGCGAGCTCCAAGCCGCCGCCGACGGCCACGAACGGCTGGAGGGCGCGATCGACCTGCTCGTCGACGAGGCGCTCCGCCCGCTGCGGCCCAGCGTCGCACAGCGACACGCCGTCCGCGCGCTGCTCGACGCCCGCTTCTGGACGACACTCCTCGATCACGGACTCGACGCGGACGCCGCCGAAGCACTGCTCGCCGCGCTCATCGACCGTGCCTTGCTCGGCGACCCGGCCGCGGCAGGAAGTCACCCGGACCTATCGTCGACTCGTGGCCGCCCGCCTCCGGCCGCACGCAGGCCTTGAACGTTCCGGTTCTGGGAGCGGCGTCGACGCTCGCTCCAGGTGGTCCTGAAAGTGGAGCGCAGGGCAGTCCCGGCGCCGCTGCTCGACCGACGCAAGGGGCTCCATGACTCGATTCGGAGGAAGGTGTCTGTGAGTTCTGCAACTGGACGCATCGGGAAGCTCGTCGCCCGTCCGTCGCCACCGTTGGGCAGCCCATCATCATCCAGGCGAATGGCTCGAATCCGCCCGATGACTTCTTCACGTCGTGGCTGGACGTCCATGCAATCCCCACGAGCGTGCTCGCGAGCTGCCCCGCCGGCTACCTGAACGCATCACAGGTCGCCGGCGGCACGTGGGCACAGGGCGGGGAGCGGATCGCCGTCGCGCAGCGCGAGGACGTCGACCCGGAGGGAAGCTTCTCCATGCCGCTCGCCTTCTCGCCCAGGGTGCCGGGACAGTTGCTGATCTGCGCCTACACGAACGATGGAGCCACCTGGACCCACACGTCGGCATCGCTGCCGCTGAACGTCGAGACGCTGACGCCGGTCATCACGGTGGCCCTGTCGAGGTCCTACAAGGTGGTCCGCCGCTCCACTCGATTCAGCGCCCTCAAGCTCACGGACGTGCCCAGCGGCTCGAGGGTCCTGGCCAGCTGCAGGTACAAGGGCAGGAAGTGCGCCGGCAAGGCACGGAAGACCTTCACGAAGCGCGACGCGTTAGGGACCGTCTCGCTGAAGAGCTTCAGGAACGTGAACCTGAAGCCGGGCAGCGTCATCACGATCAAGGTGACCAAGCCCGGAGCAGTCGGCGCGATCGAGATCATCCGGATCCGCAAGAGCAAGTCGCCGCGGTTCACGACGCGGTGCTTGCAGCCCGGCGGCAGCAGTGTGGTCGGCTGCTGATCCGCGGCGCATAAGCGAGCGACGTGCCGGCGGTGTGCCCTTCACGCGGCCGGCACGTCTCCGCCGCGGGCGGCCTCCCCTGAAGCCGGGCATCGAGCTCAGGTCGGCGTCGTTCTGGCGGCGGGGTGGGATCTGCGTCCATCCGTCGGAGTGAGTGACGCGTAGGCGGCCACGAAGCCTTCTCGCCAGCTAGGGTGGCGCAGCGTCCACCCGAGCTCGCGCTTGGCCTTCGCGTCCGACGCGCCGCGGGATTCGGTTGCGATCATGACCTGGGCCTGGCCCGCGAACAGCCGCGCGAGCCAGCGGGGAAGGTGGCGGGGCGGCTTGGCGCCGAGCACGTTCGCGAGCACCGGCAGCCACTCGCGCACGGGGGCGGGCTCGTCGTCGACGATGTTGTAGATGCCGGCTCCGTCGTGTTCGAGCGCGAGCACGGTCGCTGCGGCGGCGTCGTCGAGGTGGATGAACGAGAAGATGCCGCCGCCGTTGCCGACGATCGGGAACTGTCGCTTGCGGACGGGCTCGAGCAGCCCGTCGTTGGGAGCGCCGTAGAAGCCGCCGTAGCGGAGCGCGATTTCGCCGGCGTCGATGACCGCCTGGTCGAGGTATCGCATCGCGGCGGTGGTCTCGCGCATCGCCGGCACCGGGGTGGGGTCGAGTGGATCGTCCTCGGTCTTGACCGGCCCGCCCACGCGCGCGTACGCAGGCGCTCGGCTACTCGCGGCTCGGCCTCGTCGTGCGCCCGGCGCTCGTCAACGGCGCTGCGGGACTCGTCGTGACCCGCCGTGGACAGCCCTTCTCGGTGGGAGGCTTCACGGTCAGGGCGGGAAGATCGCCGGAATCGACTTCCTCGCCGGCCCCGAGCGCCTCCGCCAGCTCGACCTGACCGTCCTCGACGACTAGCTCAGATCGACGTTCGCCGGCGTCTACTTCGCGATGTCGATCGTCTATCAACTCGTACTCTGGCGTGACGATCCCGGCCTCAGCGGCATCGACGACATCCCTCCCGTCGCCGGAATCGTCTTGGTCGTGCCGTTGATGCTCGTGCCAATGGCCTTCGGCGCGGCGAGTCGCAAGCTCTGGGTCAGGGGGCAAGGGTGGGGCGCCCGGCGCGGCTGAAACAGGTCCGGCGCCTCCATCGCCGCGAAGTGCCCGCCGCGCTCGAGCTCGGTCCAGTGGACGACGTTGTGGTCGCGCCCGGCGAAGCCGCGGATCGCCGTGTCGGCGGTGAGGGAGACGGCGACGCCGGTCGGCACCGTCTCGCGGGGCTTCGGCGCGAAGGCGGACGGGTCGTGGTAGGCCTCGTAGTAGAGGTTGGCGGAGGAACCCGCGGTACCGGTGAACCAGTAGATGCTGACGTTTGTGAGGAGCTGGTCGCGGTCGACGGCGTCCTCGAGCGCGCCAGCGCCATCCTGAGCCGGGTGAAGGACCTCTCCCAGTGAAGATCGCCTACCCCCAAGAGCTCCCCATCACCGCCCGGCGCGACGAGCTGCTCGCCACGATCCGCGAGCACCAGGTCGTGATCGTCGCGGGCGAGACCGGCTCCGGGAAGACGACCCAGCTCCCGAAGCTGTGCCTGGAGCTCGGCCGCAAGGCGATCGCCCACACCCAGCCCCGCCGGCTGGCGGCCCGCACGGTCGCCGAGCGGATCGCCCACGAGCTGAACGTCCCCCTGGGAGACGAGGTCGGGTACGCGGTCCGCTTCAGCGACCGCTCCAGCAGGGACACGCGGGTCCGCCTGATGACCGACGGCCTGCTGCTCGCCGAGATCAACCACGACCGGCGGCTGCGGCGGTACGACACGATCATCGTCGACGAGGCGCACGAGCGCAGCCTGAACATCGACTTCCTGCTCGGCTACGTGCAGCGGCTGCTGCCGCGCCGGCCGGACCTCAAGCTGATCGTCACGTCCGCGACCATCGACCCCGAGCGGTTCAGCCGCCACTTCGGCGACGCGCCCGTGATCGAGGTCTCCGGCCGCACGTATCCCGTCGAGGTCCGCCACCGGCCACTCCAAGCGGACGGCGACCAGACCGACGCGATCGAGGACGCAGTGCAAGAGCTCCTCCGCGAAGGCCCCGGCGACGTGCTCGTCTTCCTCAGCGGCGAGCGCGAGATCCGCGACACCGCCGAGACGCTCACCGGCCGGCTGAGCCCGCAGACTGAGGTGCTCCCGCTCTACGCCCGCCTCTCCGCCACCGCCCAGCAGCGCGTCCTCAAGCCCCACTCCAGGCGCCGCGTCGTCCTCGCCACCAACGTCGCCGAGACGAGCCTCACGGTTCCCGGCATCCGCTACGTCGTCGATCCCGGCACCGCCCGCATCAGCCGCTACAGCGCCCGCCTGAAGGTCCAGCAGCTTCCGATCGAGCCGATCTCCCATGCCTCCGCCGACCAGCGCAAGGGCCGCTGCGGCCGTACCTCCGACGGCATCTGCATCCGCCTCTACGCCGAGGACGACCTCGCCGAGCGCCCCCGCTTCACCGACCCGGAGATCCTGCGCACCAGCCTCGCCTCGGTGATCCTGCAGATGGCCGCCGCCGGCCTCGGCGACATCGACGAGTTCCCCTTCCTGGACCCGCCCGACCGCCGCCAGGTCCGCGCCGGCCTCACGCTGCTGCAGGAGCTGGGCGCGCTCGACGACCGCGCGCGGCTCACGAAGCTCGGCCGCCGCCTCGCCGAGCTCCCGGTCGACCCGCGGATGGGCCGGATGGTGCTCGAGGCCGACCGCCTTTCCTGCGCCGACGAGGTGATCGTGATCGCCGCCGCGCTCTCCATCCAGGACCCGCGCGAGCGCCCCGCCGACCAGCGCGCCCAAGCCGACCAGCAGCACGCCCGGTTCGCCGGCGAGGACTCCGACTTCGTCGCCTACCTGAACCTGTGGCGGTACCTGCGCGAGCTGTCCGGCAGCCAGCTCCGCAAGCGCTGCCGCGCCGAGTTCCTCAACTACCTGCGGGTGCGCGAGTGGCAGGACCTGGTCGCGCAGCTGCGGCGGTCGGCCAAGGCGGTCGGGGTGACCATGAACCGCACCCCGGCCGAGCCGCGCGAGGTCCACACGGCGCTGCTGTCCGGCCTGCTCTCGCACATCGGCCTGAAGGACCCGGCGCGGCGCGAGTACCGCGGCGCGCGCGGCACGCGGTTCGCGATCTTCCCGAGCTCGTCGCTCGCGTCGCGCCCGCCGGAGTGGGTGATGGTCGCCGAGCTGATGGAGACCTCGCGCCTGTGGGGGCTCGACGCCGCGCGGATCGACCCGGCGTGGGCCGAGCCGCTCGCGGAGCACGTCCTCAAGCGCACGTACTCGGAGCCCCGCTGGCAGCGCCGCCGCGCCGCGGTGGTGGCCGACGAGCGCGTCACGCTCTACGGCCTGCCGATCGTCGAGGGCCGCACGGTGTCCTACGGGCGGATCGACCCCGCGCTCTCCCGCGAGCTGTTCATCCGCCGCGCGCTCGTGGAGGGCGACTGGGACACCCGGCACGCGTTCTTCCACGAGAACCGCCGGCTCGTCCACGAGGTCGAGGCGCTGGAGGATCGCGTCCGCCGGCGCGACATCCTCGTCGACGACCAGGCGCTGTTCGACCTCTACGACGCGCGGATCCCGGCCGAGATCGTGTCCGGCGGGCATTTCGATCGCTGGTGGCGCGACGAGCGCCGGCAGGACCCCAACCGGCTCACGCTCACCCGCGACGACCTCGTCAACCCGGAGGCGACCGACGAGCTCGACGGCCGGCCGGAGCTGTGGCGCCAGGGAGACCTCACGCTGCGCCTGAGCTACCGGTTCGAGCCCGGTGCCGAGCACGACGGCGTCACCGTGCACGTGCCGCTGAAGGCGTTCCCGCGACTGCGACCGGAGGGCTTCGACTGGCTCGTCCCCGCGTTGCGGCCGGAGCTCGTGACCGCGCTGATCCGGTCGCTGCCGAAGGACCTGCGGCGGCGGCTGGTGCCGGTGCCGGACGTCGCCGCCGAGGTGGTCGAGCGGCTCGAGCCCCGCCGCGGCCCGCTCGTCGACGCCGTCGCACGCGCGATCGAGGAGGCTCGCGGCGTCGCGATCCCCGCCGGCGCGTTCGACCGGTCCAGGCTCCCGCCCCACCTGCGCATGACCTTCCGGGTCGAGGACGAGCACGGACACAAGGTCGCCGAGGGCGATGACCTCGCCCGCCTGCACGACGAAATCCGCCCACGCCTGCGCGCCGACCTGGCGACGGCCACCAGAAGCCTCGAGCACACCGGCCTGCGCGCATGGACGATCGGCACGCTCCCGCGCACGGTCGCGCTCCCCGGCACCGGCCAGGCGGTCCGCGCCTACCCCGCGCTCGTCGACGAGGGGGAGACCGCCGGCGTCCGCGCGCTCGAGACGCCGGCGGCCCAGGCCGCGGC
>JBOGYU010000284.1:0-6233 GCA_050696935.1 Solirubrobacteraceae bacterium
CACCCTCATCGACGAGCACGTCCCCCAGATCACGTAGCCACGAACCAGACACCCCATGAGCGCAACAACCCCGACCAGACAACCAATCGGCGACCGTCAAGGCGGGCAACTTCGGCCTAGGCCGCGGCGAGCGAGCGGCGGATGGCCGCGTCGGTCGGCTCGAGCGCCGCGTCCAGTTCGTCGATCGCGCCGCCGACCTCGCCGTCGCCGGCCTCGAGCGCCCGGCACAGCGTCGCCATGAACGTCGCGCCGATGTTCTGGCAGCTCCGCTTGAGCTTGTGCGCGGCGCGCCGCACGCCCTCGCCGTCGTCCGCCTCCGCCGCCCGCCGCAGCTCGATCCCGGACGGCGTCCCGAGCCGGCGCGCGAGCACCGCGTGGAGGTCCATCAGGGGGCAACCGGGGGCGGCGCCCCGGCCATCCGCCTGGTCGTCGCCGACGACGACCCGGCGATCCGGCTCACGCTCGCCGCGCGCGAGGAGGGCCTGGAGGTGGTCGGCGAGGCGCAGGACGCGGACGAGGCGATCGAGCTCGTCAGAGCGCGACCCTGACCTCCCACAGCTCGGGATAGAACCGCTTGCCCTGCGTGCTCTCGAGGTACTCGACCCCGCGCGAGCCGCCGGTGCCCGGGCGGCTGCCGATCTCGCGCGCGGCCATCAGCGTGTGGTGGTGGCGCCAGTTCGCGACGGATTCGTCGTGGTCCACCAGCAGCTCGGCGACCGTGTGCAGCACGGCCCGGCGCGGGTCGTCGAGGTGGTCGCGGTAGAGGTCGGCGAGCGCCTCGAGCCGCGCGGCCGGGTCCTCCGGGAAGCCGGCACAGGCGCAGAACGCCGGGTACAGCTCCGGGCTGCCGGACTCGATCGCGCGGAACTGCTCGGACTGGAAGCCGGAGGCGGGCGCGAGCGGGTCGCGGAACTGCAGGAAGCCGTCCGGGCTCATCGTCTCCAGCACCGAGAGGTGCTCGAGCAGCAGCCGGTCGGTCGCCACGATCCGCCGCAGCGGCGGCGCGGCGGCCTGCGGCCGGCCGGCCTCGAGCTCGGCCCGGGCCTTCGCCAGCTCGTGCAGGATCAGCTTGAACCACAGCTCGTAGGACTGGTGGACGAGGATGAACAGCAGCTCGTCGTGCGCGTCCGGCGTGATCGGGTGCTGGAGCCGCAGGAGGTCGTGGATCCGCAGGTAGCCCGCGTACTCGGTCTCGGCAGAGGTCAGACCCCTTGAGTCGCCCCCACTCAAGGGGTCTGACCCCTGTTCCGCGTCCAGCGCCTGGTTGACGAGCGCGTCGGCGGCGACGTTCTGGGCGCGCGGCACGGGCTTGAGCGACCAGCGCTCGAACGAGCCCAGCGCCTGCACCGCCTCCCGGTGCAGGGGGACCATGTCCGGGTGCTTGACCTTGTAGCGCCCGTTGACCTGGTGGGCGATCAGCTCGGAGTCGTTGATCACGTCGACCTCCGTGGCGCCCAGCTCGCGCGCGCGCTCGAGCCCGAGCAGCAGCCCGCGGTACTCGGCGACGTTGTTGGTCGCGCGGCCGAGCACGAGCGTCGCCTCGTCGAGCACCTCCCCCGCGGGCGTGGAGACCACGGCGGCCGCGGCCGCCGGCCCCGGGTTGCCACGCGCCCCTCCGTCGACGTGGACGACGACCTGCACTACGCCGCTGAGAGCGGCGGGAAGTCCCCGGTCACCCGCGGTCGCCGCCGGTCGCGCACCTCGCGCTGGCCGCCGCCTCCGGACGTGGCGTCGCGGCGCTCGGACTTGCGCCGGTCGACGATCACCTCGACGTTGGGGTCGTCCTCGTAGTACTTGTTGAGCTTCTCGTAGAGCTCGTCCGCCAACGGCTCCGGCACGACGCAGTAGATCACGGGCCGCACGCTAGCAAGGGCGCTTTGGCAGGGGCATCGACCATCCGTCGAGCTACGCGAGCCGCAACCCACCTCTGTCGTCGGCGACCGCGTTGGCCTCCTGGTCCTCTGCCGCGAGCTCCGACAGCTCGTCCCCCTGGGCGTCGCGCCGGACGCCGCCCGCCTCGTCGGAGAGGTCGACCTCGAAGCGGTACCAGCTGAGCTCCCACAGCACGGTGATGGACACCACGCTGGGGCGGTCGGTGCGCGGGCGCACGCACACGGCGGGCGCCCCGAGCGAGCGCGCGACGCCGCCGACCGTGCGCGTGTGGTCGGAGGCGTTGAACACCTCCAGGGCGCGCTGCATCTTCAGGTCGGCGTTCGTGGGCACTGCACGCACGTGGCGCGGGCGCCGGGGCGGCTCCGCCGCCTCGGGCTCCTCCGCCACCGGCGGCTCCTCCGCGGCCATCTCCTCCTGCACCTCCCGCGCCCGCTCGCGGCGGGCCCGCAGCCGGTCGAGGAACGAGCGTCCGCGGCCGTCGTGGCGCGTGTGGCGCAGGGCGAGCTCGTCGCCGCCGGACTCCCGTATCCAGCCCTCGTGCTGGGCGCGCGCGGTGCAGAGGTCACATACCTGACGGCGCGCGCCGCCGGCCAGGAACGTCTCGGGATGCTCGCCGCGCAGCAGCGTGCGGCCGCAGACGTCGCAGGCGATGTCGATCTGGTTGGTGCGGATGTCCCTGCTGCTGGGGGCCATGAGGGAGCGGGCCGAGAGTAGCAACGCCCGGCCCGCCCTCCCGCAAGCCGCTATGCGCGGACTTCCTCCTCCTGCGCCTTCTCGACCACCTTCTGGGCGAGGTGGGCAGGGATCTCCTCGTAGCGCAGGAACTCCAGCGTGTACTCGCCCTGGCCGCCGGTCAGCGACCGCAGGTCGGGCGCGTAGGTCAGGACCTCAGACATCGGGACCTCGGCCTTGACCTCGGTCATGCCGCCCACCGCCTCGGTGCCGAGCGGCCGCCCGCGGCGCGATGACAGGTCGCCCATCACGTCGCCCACCGACTCGTCGGGCACCGAGGCCGTGACGAGCATGATCGGCTCCAGGAGCACGGCGCCGGCGTCGGCCAGCGCCTGCTTCATGGCCAGCGACCCGGCGAGCTTGAACGCCATCTCGGACGAGTCGACGGTGTGGTAGGAGCCGTCGTAGAGCTTCACGCGGACGCCCTTGACCGGGTAGCCGGCCACGGTCCCGTGCTGCATCGCCTCCAGCACGCCCTTCTCCACCGCCGGGATGAACCCCTGCGGGATCACGCCGCCCTTGATCGCGTTGACGAACTCGAAGTCGCCGTCCGCCAGCGGCTCGATCTCGATGTGGCAGTCGCCGAACTGGCCGCGGCCGCCGGTCTGCTTCTTGTGCCGGCCGTGGGCCCTGGCGCCCTTGCGGATCGTCTCCTGGTAGGGCACGCGCGGCGGCTTGAGGGTGACCTCCGCGCCGAACCGCGCCCGCATCCGCTCCACGATCACCTCGACGTGGATCTGCGACAGCCCGGCGACGATCTGCTCGCCGGTCTGCTGGTCGCGGTGCAGGTCGATCGTCGGGTCCTCCTCCTGGAGCCGGCGCAGGGCGGTGAACACCTTGTCCTCGTCGCCCTTGGACTTGGGCTCCATGGAGAACGCCATCACCGGCGCCGGGAGCTTGACCGACGGCATCTGGATCGCCTCGTCGCGGTCCGCCAGCCAGTCGCCCGCGCGGGTCTCCTTGAGCTTGGCCACCGCGCCGATGTCGCCCGGCCCGAAGGCGTCGGTCTGCTTGACGTCCTTGCCCTGGGGCACGAGCAGCTGGCCGATCCGCTCCTTGGAATGCGAGCGGGTGTTGACCACGTGCGAGTCGTGGGCCACGGTGCCCTGGTAGACGCGGAAGAGGTTGATCCGCCCCGCGTACGGGTCCGCCCGGGTCTTGAACACGTACGCGAACATCTCGGCGTCGGGGTCCGGCTCGAGCTTCATCCCGTCCGCCTGGAGGCCGCCGTGCTGGACCGGGGAGGGAAGGTCGTCCACGATCGCGTCCAGCAGCCGGTTGGAGCCGAGGCGGCTGGTCGCCACGCCGCAGGTGACCGGGAAGATGTGCCCGTGGTCGGTGCCGTCCTCCAGGGCGGTGACGATCTCGTCGTGGGAGATCTCCTCGCCCTCGAGGTAGCGCTCCATCAGCGCCTCGGAGTTCTCCGCCACCTCGTCCATCAGCTTCTCGCGGTACTCCTGCGCGATGCCGGCCATGTCGTCCGGGATCGGGACCTCGCGGCAGTCGCCGTCGGAGTACTCGTAGGCCTTCATGTCCACCAGGTCGATCAGGCCGCGCGTGTCGTGCTCGGAGCCGATCGGGATCTCGGTGGCGACGACGTGGGGGCCGAACGCGCCCTTGAGCGCGTCGAGCGCGCGGAAGAAGTCGGCCCGCTCGCGGTCCAGCATGTTCACGTAGACCAGCCGCGCGACGCCGAGGTCCTCCGCGCGCTGCCACAGGCGCTGGGTGCCGACCTCGACGCCGAGCACGCCGTTGACCACGAACACGGCGGACTCGCACACGCGCAGCGCCCCGAGCGCATCGGCGAGGAAGGAGGGCTCGCCCGGCGTGTCGATGAGGTTGACCTTCACGTCCCGCCACTCGAACGACGCGAGCGAGGCGGAGATCGACATCCCGCGGGCCTTCTCGTCCTCGTCCGCGTCCGAGACCGTCGTTCCGTCGGCCACCGAGCCGAGCCGGGTCGTCGCGCCGGCCTCGTGCAAGAGGGCCTCGTGCAGCGACGTCTTCCCGCTCCCCCGGTGGCCGACTAGAGCCACGTTGCGAATCCTGTCGGCGGCCTGCATGACCTGCTCTCCTTCCCTCGGGCGGAAGGACGGACCCTAGCGAGATCAGTCGCGTATGTCGCCCTGCAGCCTGGACTTCAGGCGCAGCACGGCCTTGGTGTGCAGCTGCGAGATTCGCGACTCGGTCACGCCGAGCACCTCGCCGATCTCCCGCAGCGTCAGGTTCTCGTAGTAGTAGAGGGCGATCACGAGCTTCTCGCGCTCGGGAAGCGCCGCGATCGCCTCGGCGAGGCGGTCCTTGAGCTCGGAGGCGTCGAGCAGCTGCTGGGGGTCCGGCGCGTCCGGGTCCTGCAGCGTGTCGAGCAGGGAGACCTGGTCGCCGGAGGCGTCCGACACCGCCCACAGCTCGTCGAGCGCGACGACCGTGGAGTTGGAGATCTTGACCAGCGCCTCCTGGAACTCCTCGACGTGCAGGCCCAGCTCGCGGGCCATCTCGTCGTCCGTGGGCGTGCGGTGCAGCCGGTGCTCGAGCTTGGCGTGGACGCGCTCGATCTCTCTCGCCCGGGCCCGGACCGACCGCGGGACCCAGTCCAGCGCCCGCAGCTCGTCGATGATCGCGCCCTTGATGCGGGTGATCGCGTAGGTCTCGAACTTGATCTCGCGCTCGATCTCGAACCGCTCGATCGCGTTGATCAGGCCGATCAGCCCGTAGGAGATGAGGTCGGACTCCTCCACGTGCGCCGGCAGGCCGGAGGACATCCGCCCCGCGACGTACTTGACCAGCGGGGAGTAGGCGACGACGAGCTGCTCCCTGGCGCGCTCGGACTTCTCTTCTTTGTAGCGGCGCCAGAGCTCCTTGAGCTCGAGGGCTTTGACGTTGGTTTCCAGAGCCGGCTCCCGTTATGCCCGCGGATGGCTGCGCAGATACGCGGCGCGCAGGCGGGCTGACTCTACCCGAGTGTAGACCTGGGTCGTGGATATCGAGGCGTGCCCGAGCAGCTCCTGGATCGCCCGCAGGTCCGCTCCGCCCTCCAGCAGATGGGTGGCGAAGGAGTGCCGGAGGGCGTGTGGATGGACCGCTCCCTGGGTCGCGGCGTGCCGCGCCCACACCCGCAGGCGGCGCCGGACGTCGGAGGTCGAGAGCCTGCGGCCGGACTTGGAGAGGAACAGCGCCGGGTCTGCGTGGGCGCCGGCGAGGGCCGGCCGGCCGCGCTCCAGATAGCGGCCGAGGGCGGCCAGCGCGGGCTCGCCGGCGGGCACGAAGCGCGTCTTGGCGCCCTTGCCCTCCACGCGCACCTGCTCGCCGTCGAAGTCCACGGAGGTCGCGTCCAGGTTCACCAGCTCCTCGGCGCGCAGTCCGCAGGCGTAGGCGAGCTCGAACAGCGCGCGGTCGCGCAGCTCGAGCGGCGTGGTGGCGGGGATCCGGTCCAGCAGGCCCGCCACGTCGGCCGGCTTCAGCGTGCGCGGGAGCGTGTGCGGCAGCTTGGGGGCGGGCAGCAGATCGGCGGGGTTGGCCTCCATGTAGCCGTGCTCGACCATCGAGCGGAAGAACGCCCGGGTGGACGCGAGCTTGCGGGCGAGCGTGCGGGGGGCGGCGCCGCGGTC
>JBOGYU010000285.1:0-6187 GCA_050696935.1 Solirubrobacteraceae bacterium
GGTGCTCACCGGCGACGCGGGGGCCAGCCCGTCGAGCCCGCCGCCGCACGCGGGGGCGATCGCGGCGCACGGGCCGAGGAAGGCGCTGTCGTAGACGTTCCAGTGGCCGGCGAGGTAGCTGCCGGCGGCGGGCGCCGGGTTGAAGTAGTCGTCGCGGCCGCAGTCGTAGGCCTGCGGGATCGCTCCCCCGACGCGCGGGCAGTCATAGCGCATCGGATGCGCGGCGCCGGCGTCCTCCACGTAGCACATGACGTCGGCGCCCTGCCAGCAGTGGCCGTAGCGCGGGGACTGGAAGCCGGGGGGCTGGGTGGAGTGCGGCGCCGACCACTGCACGCCGCCGAGGTTGTGGGTGATCTCGTGCAGGAGCCCCTCCGGCCACCAGCCGCGGGCGGCGCCGGGGGCCGGCTGGCCGTCGCGCGAGAACAGGACGGAGGCGAAGCCGCCGCGGTTGTGGACGTTCCCGGCGCCGGGACGCTCGCCGGTCGGGCCGAGGACGGTCTCCCCGAGCCCGTAGTCGTAGCCGCCGCCGTTGAGCGTGTCGGCCAGGATCACCACGTTGCGCGGGCCGGTGGCGCGGCCGAGGCGGCCGGCGACCTCCTGCGCGATCGCCCCGAAGTTGTCCACGTAGTGCGCGCGCGGGCCGCTCAGGTGGACGACCTGGAGGTCGACGTACTGCGGCCCGCAGCGGGTGCCCATGTCGATCCGCAGCGCCTTCGCGCCGCCGGTCTGGGAGGCGAGGAAGCGCTGCACGAGCGCGACGTTGGCCTGCAGCGCGTCCGCCCAGCCGGCGAACCGGTCCGGCCGGTCGGCGGGGTGGGCGTAGACGAGCTTGAAGCGCGGGGAGGAGGGCGGGAGGGCGGCGTGCGCGGTGTCGTCGGCGGTCAGGGCGTCGCCGCACCAGCCGTACGGCAGCGCGCCGGGCGCGTCCGCGGCCGCCGCGGTGGCGGCGACGGTCTGCGCGAGGTCCTCGCGCGCGTCCATGTGCGTGATCGCGCCCGTCACGCCATGACCGGCCGCGGGCGCGGCGGCGAGGAGGCCGGCCACGAGGGCGGCGGGCAGGACCAGCAGGCGGCGGACGGACGGCACGACCCGGTTAGTCGGCCACCACGCCGCCAACATAAAGGGGTCAGACCCTTGAGTCGACCCCACTCATGGGGTCTGACCCCTTCAGTCGACGCCACTCAAGGGGTCTGACCCTCTTTAGGCGGCGCGGGCGAGGTCTCGCTCGGGATCGATCCCCCAGCGGCCGGCGAGGGCCGAGAGCTCGGCGGAGATCGGCCAGCGGTCGGGGAGCGGGTCGCCGTCGAAGTCCGGCGCCGCGCCCTTGAGGGCCATGCTTCCCGTGTTGTCGCCGATCGTGCGGATCTCGGCGACCTCCTCGGGGCTCAGCACGGGCCCGGCGGGCACGGCCGCCAGCTCGGCGCGCTTCTCCTCGACCGGCCGGGCCCCCTCGCCCGGCTCCTGGATCAACGTAGGCGCCACGCAGGCGACCGGCTCGTGGGCGAGGTTCCAGGCGCAGGCGAGCTGGAGCATCGTCAGGCCGTGCCGCTCGGCGATCGGCCGCATCCGGTCCATCCGCTCGCGCCCGCGCTCCACCCAGCCGGCCGGCCGGAACCCGCGGTGATCCCAGCGGGGGAAGGAGTGCCCGGGGAGCACGTCGTCATGGAACAGGCCGCCGTAGTCGACGACCCGGGTGATCAACCGCACGCCGTGGCGGCGCGCGGCGTCGAGCACCAGCTCGCCCGGCCACGGCTCGAGCGGGTTGAGGATCACCATCGCCCACTCGATCACCGAGCCGAAGCGCTCGAAGCAGTCGATCAGGTCGAGCGTGAACCCGTTGGCGGGTCCCGGAGCCACGCCGAGCGCCCCCACCAGCCCGTCCGCGCGCACCGCCTCCAGCGCCTCCCACACGGGCTCGCCCGTGTAGCCGACGCGGTCGGGGTTGTGGAGGAGCAGGAGGTCGAACGCGTCCACGCCGCAGCGGTCGAGGCTGCGCTCGGTTGCCATGCGGACATAGTCCGCGTAGCCGTCCGGGCCGCGCAGCCGCGGGTCCGTGAAGCGCGGGAAGCCCTTCGCGCCCTCACGCTCGCCCTCGTAGAAGTCGTGCCCGATCGCGCCCACCAGGCAGTACTCCCCACGCGGCATGCCGGCCAGCGCGCGGCCCAGCAGCGCGTCGGCCTCGCCCGCCCCGTAGGCGTCGGCGGTGATCACCGTCGCGATCCCGCGGCCCGGCCGGACGAGCGCCTCGAGCCGCGCCTCGTCCAGCGGCTCGCCGAAGTGCATGAAGCGCCCGCCGCTCCAAGTTCCCACAGCGGTGTGGCCGGGCTGCGCCATACTGCGCTGCACTCTAGGCGGTCCGGTCCCTGACGCCGCCGTTCAAGCTGTCACTCCGACCGCCCGATCAAACCAAGGTGCGCCGCACGCTTCCGTTCGCTCTGCTCGCGTTCGCCCTCCTCCTTCCGCAGGGCGCGGTGGCGGACACCCGCATCATCGTCAAGCGCGAGCCCGGCCTCAGCCCCGCCGAGCGCAAGGACATCCGCGCCGACGCGGGGGTGCGCCTGCTCGAGCGCCTGCCGCTCGCCCGCACCGAGGTCGTGACCGCGCGCAACGGAAGCGAGGCGCTGCGCGAGCTCCGGCGCGACGGCGACGTCGTCTACGCCGAGCTGGACCGCCCGGTTCGGGCGCTTGCCGCCGACCCGGGCTTCTCGGAGCTGTGGGGCCTCGACAAGATCTTTGCCGGCGATGTCGCCGCCGGGTGGACACTCAGCACAGGCGTTGGCCGCACCGTGGCGGTCGTCGACAGCGGCGTGGACGCGGCCCACCCCGATCTCGTGGGACAGGTGGCAGCGGGCTGGGACTGGGTGGAGGACGACGCCGACCCCCAGGACGCGGACGGCCACGGGACGCACGTGGCGGGCACGATCGCCGCCACTCGCGACAATGGCGAGGGCATCGCCGGTGTCGCGCCGGATGCCCGCCTTGTGCCGCTGCGCGTGCTCGACGGCGAGGGCAGCGGCTATACGTCCGATGTCGTCCAGGCCTTCGGCTGGGCCGGCGAGAGCGATGTCCCGGTCGTCAACGCCAGCCTGGGCGGGGAGACCTTCGACGAGACCGAGTACGACGTGATCGCGCGTTACCCGGACACGCTCTTCGTGGTGGCCGCCGGCAACGACGGCGAGGACAACGACGATCCCGCGACGCGCGAGTACCCGTGTGGGTACGGAACCGACCACCCCGACCACCCCGATCGTCCCGCGCTCGAGAACGTCGTCTGCGTCGGCGCCTCCGATGAGAGCGACGCGCGGGCGGACTTCTCGAACTACGGCGCGCTCGCGGTCGACCTGTTCGCGCCCGGGGTGGGGATCCTCTCGACGAGCCTCGGCGAGTACTACTTCGGCGACGGCACGTCGATGGCCACGCCGCACGTGGCCGCCACGGCGGCCCTCCTGGCGGCGCGCAGTCCCTGGCTGACCGTCTCCGAGATCAAGCAGGCGATCCTCGACTCGGCGGACGCCGTCCCCACGGGTGCACGGCTCGACGCTCGTGGCGCGCTGGACGCGACCTTCGCCGATCCGGACGGCGACGGCGACCTGGACCCCGGCGACAACTGCCCGTCTGTGTACAACCCCGGACAGGAGGACACGGACGTCAACGGCACGGGTGACGCCTGCGAGGCCGGCGCTCCTGCCGTGGACCGCGACGGCGATGCGGTGCTCGACGCCGACGACGACTGCCCGGACGAGGCCTGGGACGGGCCCGACGGTTGCCCCCTACCGGCCGTGACCGCTGCCGACGGCGACCACGACGGAGTGGCCGACGCCAGCGATCCTTGTCCGGCGCTCACTGAGCCGGGCGGCTTCGGCTGCCCCGACGCGGATGGTGACGGCGTGGCCGACGACGACGACAACTGCCCGTCGCATGTGAACGGCGGTCAGGCGGATGCCGACGGCGACGGCGTCGGCGACGCGTGCGATCCCACGCCGCGCGGCCCCGACGCCGACGGCGACGGCAAGCCCCTCCTCGACGATCACTGCCCGAGCCAGTACGGCACCGATGCCAACGGCTGTCCCGTCACTGTGACCCAGCCCCCGCCGACGAGCAACCCGCCGCCGGCGCCGCCGCCCGTCTGGCAGCCGCCCGCCGACCGTGACGGGGACGGGCGGGCGGACCCGTATGACGGCTGCCCGGCCGAGCGGGCTGCGACCGCGGACGGGTGCCCGCTTCCGGTGGTGGAGTCGCTGCGGGCCAAGCGCAGTGGCAGGACCGTGACGATCAGGATCCGGGCCGACCGGGCGGCGACGATGCGCGTCACGGTCCAGCGCCGCAAGTGCAAGCGCAAGCGATGCCGGTGGGTGCGGGTGACCCGGAAGACCCTCGCAAGCGAGAGCGGGCGGGGGAAGGTGAAGGTCCGGCGCGCGCGCAAGGGCCGCTACCGCGCCGTCGTGAAGCTCTCCAGCAGCGCCGGCACTGCCAAGGCGCGCCGGCTGAGATTCCGCGTCCGCTGAGCGTGACCGCCTGCCGGCTCGGCGTCCTCGCCTTCGGCGACTCGATCACCAACGGCGGCGGTGAGCTGCAGTGGGGCGTCGCGCTGCAGTCGTGGGCGCTGTGGGTCGCCCGCGGGCTCGGCCTGCCGTACAGCCCGTTCGCGACCGACGGGGCGTGCGCGAGCGACGTCGTAGGCACGCAGGTCCCGGCGGTCCCCGCCGGCGGCCGCTACCACCTCGGCTGCCTGTACGTCGGCGTCAACGACGTGCGCGCCCGCGACTGGGACCGCCGCGCGTTCGAGCGCGACCACGCCGCCGCGCTGGCGTTCCTCGCCGGCCGCTGCGACCGCGTCCTGACCCTCACGGTCCCGCTCGACCTCGCCCGCCCGCGCGCCGGCGCGAAGGTGCGCGAGGCCAACGCGGCGATCGAGGCCTCGGCACACCAAGCCGGCGCGCTGGTGCTCGACCTGCGCGCCTTCGGCGCCCGCAACCTGCTGATGGCCGACCACGTGCACCCGACCGCCTTCGGGCAGCTCGCGATCGCCGAGCGCGCGCTCGACCTGCTCGCGGCCGACGGGCTTCCGCCCCGCGTGCGCCCGTCCACGCTCATCCACTACGAGACGACGCGCGCGAAGCGCCTGCGCGGCGACCTCACGTATGCCTACCGGCACGCGAAGGTGTCGGCGCGCGCGGCGGCGATCAGGACCGCTGCCGGATGGCGTCGACGTCGACGCCGAGCTGAGTGAGCCGCCGCGGCACGTAGCGATAGGTGAACCACAGCACGCCGAGGAACGCCGGCCAGCCGAGCACGATCACCGCGCCTGCCAGGGCGCCCTCGCGCCCCGCGGCGATCAGCACGCTGTAGACCACGGCGCGCAGCGTGAACAGCGCGGCGAACGCGAGCGACGCCTCGGCGAACGCGCGCCGCATCCGCGGATCGCGGACCCACGAGCCCGGCAGGCGGTAGAGCGCGGCGACGACGTACCCGACGATCGGGCGCCGGAACGCCACCGACGCGGTGAACGCGAGTGCCAGGCCCGTGTTCTGCAAAGCGCGCGGGACGAAGTACCCCTCGGCGGTCCCGGTGCGCAGCGCGATGTACACCGCCAGCCCCGTGCCGAGCACGCCCGCGAAAGCGTTGGTGAGCGGCTCGCGCCGCAGCGCGCGAAACAGCGCGATGACCACCGAGATGGCGAGCGCGACGACCGCCGCCGTCTCCAGGTCGGTCAGCGCGTTCACGCTCACGAACGCGACCGGGCCGAGGCCCGTGTCCACGATCGCGCGGCGGTCGCGCAGGATGTCGAGCGGGCTGGGCTGTCGCTCGGCCTCGCTCACGGTCTGCGCGCCGCGAGCATGAGGTTGTAGAAGATGCGCGGCGGCAGCCGCGGCTCGAGCAGCCGCCGGTCGACCTCCTGGAGCAGCAGGTAGCCGTGGTAGGCGTACTGGATCCACCGCCACGGCACGTCCGCCGGGTCGGCGGTCGCCTCCAGCGTGCGATTGAACCACCCGAACCAGTTCGCGAGCAGCTCCTCGCCGCGCACGCGGACGTCGCCGAAGCCGGCGGCCGCCGCGCCCGCCTCGAGGTCGCCGGGCACGAACGCGTGCACGTCGACCTGCGCCTCGAGCGCGTGGTCGGGAGCGTGGCCGTCCGGCGCGGGCCGCGCGCGCATGGCGCGCCGCCAGGCGGGAGCGATGCGCACCGC
>JBOGYU010000286.1:0-6136 GCA_050696935.1 Solirubrobacteraceae bacterium
GTGCTGGCGGGCGCGGGGCCGGCGCTGCGGCGGCTGGGCGAGCTGACGGGCGCGGTGCTGGCCACGTCGGCGGTGGCGAACGGGCTGTTCGCGGGCGACCCGTACGACCTCGGCATCGCCGGCGGGTTCTCGTCGCCGCTGGCCGCGCGGCTGCTGCGCGAGGCCGACGTGGTCGTCGCGTTCGGGGCGGGGCTGAACCCGTGGACGACCCGGCACGGGCGGCTGATCGGGCCGGACGCCCGGGTGGCGCAGGTGGACCTCGACGCGGACGCGATCGGCGCCCACCGTCCCGTCGACCTCGGCGTCGTCGGCGACGCCCGCGCGACCGCCGAGGCGCTCGTCGCCGCCCTCGACCCGGCGCGCCAGGGGACAGACCCAACCCCGTCTGACCTCGCACCCGCGCGCCAGGGGACAGACCCAACCCGGTCCGACCCTGCGCTCCATGCCGCGCTCGAGGGGTCTGTCCCCTCCGGCTGGCGCACGTCCGGGCTGGCCGAGGACATCCGCGACTATCGCTGGCGCAGCGAGCCGTACGAGGAGAGCACCGCGCCCGGCGTGCTCGACCCGCGCACGCTCACCATCGCGCTCGACGACCTGCTGCCGGCGGAGCGCACGGTGGTCGTGGACTCCGGGCACTTCATGGGCTGGCCGTCGATGTACCTGCGCGTGCCGGACGCCGCCGGGTTCGTGTTCCCGCAGGCGTTCCAGTGCGTCGGCCTCGGGCTCGGGAACGCGATCGGGGCGGCGATCGCGCGGCCGGACCGGCTGACCGTCGCGGCGCTGGGCGACGGCGGCGCGCTGCTCGCTCTGAGCGAGCTCGAGACGCTCGGGCGGCTCGGCCTCCCAATGCTTGTCGTGATCTACGACGACGCGGCGTACGGCGCCGAGGTCCACCACTTCCGGCCGCTCGGCCAGGCGGTCGACCTCGCCCGCTTCCCGCCCACCGACTTCGCGGCCCTCGCCGAGGCCGCCGGCTGCCGCGGCGTCACGGCGCGGAGCATCGACGACCTCGCCGGAGTGCGCGACTGGCTCGGCGCCCGCGACCGCCCGCTGGTGCTCGACGCGAAGGTCGACCCCGACGTCTGTGCGGAGTGGCTCGAGGAGGCCTTCCGCTGAGAGGAGGACACATGCTCACCGATCTCGCCGCCGCGCTCGCGTCCGGCGCCGTCCGCGTCGTCGACCTCACGCAGCCGCTGAGCGAGCGCACGCCGGTGCTCCAGCTCCCGGAGCCGTTCGTCAACACGCCGGGCCTGACCCGGCGCGAGCTGAGCCGCTACGACGAGCGCGGGCCCGCGTGGGCGTGGGACGCGCTCGAGATCGGCGAGCACGTGGGCACGCACTTCGACGCGCCGGTGCACTGGATCACCGGCCGCGACGGCGAGGACGTGGCGAGCGTGCCGCCGGAGCGGCTGGTCGGGCCCGCGGTGGTGATCGACCGCTCGGCGGACGCCGCCGGGGATCCCGACTTCCTCCTCACCGTCGACCACGTGCGCGCGTTCGAGGCCGAGCACGGCGCGATCCCGGAGGGCGCCTGGCTGCTGCTGCGGACCGGCTGGGACGCCCGCGCCCACGACCAGGACGCGTTCCTGAACGGCGGGCGCACGCCCGGCCCGGACGCGACGTGCGCGCGCTGGCTCGCCGAGGAGTGCCCGATCGCGGGCTTCGGCGTGGAGACCGTCGGAACCGACGCCGGCGCCGCGACCGGCTTCGACCCGCCGTTCCCGGTCCACCACTTCCTGCTCGGCGCGGGCAAGTACGGGCTCACCCAGCTCGCCAACCTGGCCGAGCTCCCGCCGACGGGCGCGCTCGTCGTCGTGGCCCCGCTCAGGCTCGTGGACGGCACCGGCAGCCCCGCGCGCGTGCTCGCGCTCGTCTAGACGGATTCCAGGAACCCGAAGAACCACGCCGCCCACCGCTCCACGATGCCCGCGGTGCCGTAGGTCCACAGCACCGGCGGCTTGGGATCGACGTCGACGATCCCGGACCAGTCGCAGTACTTCGGCGACAGCGCGTTGAGGATCCCGCGCGTGCCGGGCGCGACGCCCGGCCAGTGCTCGGACGGCGTCGCGTCGCCCGGGTAGCCGTCGTCGCCGGTGACCGACTTGTGTCGTCGGCCCAGTCGCGCAGGCCGCGCGTGGCGTCGATGGGCACGTTCTCGGTGTCGCCGAAGCCGCGCATGTCGGGAGCGATCAGCCGGTAGCGCTCCGGCGCGCCGGGCATCAGGTGCTCGAAGAAGCGGCCGGTCGAGAGGTGGCCGTGCACGAGCACGACCGGCACGCCGTCCTCCGAGCCCGACTCGATGCAGTGCATGCGCACCCGGTCCGTCGCGACGGTGCGGGAGCGCACGCACGGGAGGAGGCTCATGCGGCGGGACTCTACGGACAGCCGTACCCGCACTCACCGGCAGGCCCTACGGTCGTCCCCCGCCGCCGGTGCCAGGATGGTCGTGCGAGGTTCGGCTCCCCTCCTCCTCCCCGGCCGGATCTCTCTCTTCAGGGCCGCCGCGCATCTCCCCAGCGCGGCGGCCCTTCCTCTGCCACGGACGCGATCGCCGCGACCGCGCGGGCGTAGTGGCCCGCCTCGATCCGGATGTGCGACTGCTGGCTCATCGAGCGCGCCGCCACGCCGATCGCCTCCACCGGCGGCGCGGCGTCGAGCACCGGGATCGCGAGCAGTGTCTCGATCGGGATCGTCCACGGCCAGCGCGGGTGGTCGCGCGGCTCGGGCGGGCCGACCGCCTCCGCGATCGCGAACACCCGCCGCCAGACCGAGGCGTACAGGACGAGCCGGTCGCCGGGGGCGATCCGCGGCCGCCGCGGGAACCCGGTCCGGCGCAGCAGCACGGCGCGCTCCTCGAGCCAGTGGTCCGGGAGCGGCCCCTTGGCGTGGCCGACCGCCTTGAGCCAGGCCGTCACAGCCGGAGCCGGACCGCCACCGTGGCGGCGAGCATCGCCGCGGCCGCCGCCGCGACCACGATCCCCTCGCCGCCGCGCGCCAGCGCCACGAGCAGGGTGACCAGGCCGATCGCGTGCGCCTCGAGCGGGATCCGCGCGGCGGCGACCGTGCCGTCGACCGCCACCGACACCCACACGCTGCCGAACAGGGCGACCACCGCCGCGACGATCCGCGCGGTCAGCGGGGTGAGCGTCCAGGGCCAGACGTCGATCGCCGTGCCGGGCGCCGCGAACATCGCCAGCCCGACCAGCACGACGAGCGCGCCGGGGACGGTCAGCCCGACCCGCAGGCCGCGCGACAGCGGCGCCCCCTCCACGGCGCCCGCCGTCCGGCGGTCGTACGCGTACAGGAGCGGCACGCCGACCGGCGTGGCCACGTACAGCGCGATCCAGGCCCCGAACGCCAGGTTCTCCTCGATGAAGCGGTCGAGGTGCAGGAACGTGGCCGCCGCCGCCATCCACACGAACAGGATCACCGGCGGGAAGCCGGCCGCCACCCGCTCCCACGGCGCGCCGAACAGCACGCGCGCGAAGAAGTAGCCGCCGCCCACGTAGGCCGACGCGAGCACCATCGCCGTGACCTCAGGCTGGATGTCCCACGCGAACAGCTCCGCGGTGCGGCCGGGGAAGAACAGCAGCAGCTGGGCGGCGTCGGCCAGGATCAGCACGATGAATCCCGCGACCCAACGCGTGAGGGCATTCGTCGGCATGGCTTTCCATTCCACACCACCTCGACTAGGGTCGGCGCCGCGGTGGCCACAACGGTCCAGGACAGGCGACGCTTCGTAGGACGCCGCCAGGAGCTGGCGGCGCTCGACGCAGCGCTCGACGGCATCCGCGCCCCGCAGGCGAGCTGGCTCGTGGTCAGCGGCGAGCCGGGCATCGGCAAGACGCGCCTGCTCGGCGAGCTGTGCGAGCGCGCGGCCGGGCGCCGGCACCAGGTGTTCGTGGGGCGCGGCGCGGAGCTCGAGCGCGAGCTGCCGTTCGCGGTCTGGGTCGACGCGCTCGACGACCATGTGGCAACGCTCGGCGAGCGCCGGCTCGAGGCGTTCGTCGGCGACCGCGTGGGGGAGCTCGCCCGCGTGCTCCCGTCGGCCGGCGAGCGCCCGCCAGGCGGCCTCCAGGACGAGCGCTTCCACGCCTACCGCGCGGTGCGCGCCCTGCTGGGCCGGATGGCGCTCCGCGACCCGGTCCTGCTGGTGCTCGACGACGTGCACTGGGCCGACGACGCGTCGCTGGAGCTGATCGCCCATCTGCTGCGCCGGCCGCCGCCGGGGTCGGTCCTGATCGCGCTCGCCTTCCGCGCGGGCCAGGTGCCCGTGAGCCTGCTGGCGGAGCTCGACGCCGCCGGCCGCGACGGGCGCGTGACCGAGGTCCGGCTCGGGCCGCTCACCGAGGCCGAGGCGGACGCCCTGCTTGGCGAGGCCCGCCCGCTCCTGTACTCCCAGAGCGGCGGGAACCCGTTCTACCTGGAGGAGCTCGCGCGCCTGCCTCAGCCGCGCGCCGGGGAGCTCGCGGGCGCGCCTGGAGCGGGGGACGAGATCGTGGGCGTGCCGCCGGCCGTGGCGGCCGCACTCGGGCAGGAGATCGCCGGCGTCAGCGGGCGGGCGCGGCAGCTCGGCTGGGGCGCGGCCGTGGCGGGCGAGCCGTTCGACCTCGATCTGGCGACGGCGACCGCGGGCCTGTCCGCCGAGGACGCGCTGGCGGCGATCGACGAGCTGCTTGCGGCGAGCATCGCGACCGCGACCGACGTCCCGCGTCGCTACCGCTTCCGCCATCCGCTCGTGCGCCGCGCCGTCTACGAGGCGGCCGGCGAGGCGTGGCGGCTCCAGGCCCACGCGCGCGCCGCCGCCGCCCTCGCCGGGCGGCCCGGCTCTCTGGCGGCACGGGCCCATCACGTCGAGCACTCCGCCAGCACGGGCGACGACGAGGCCGCCGCGCTGCTCGAGCAGGCGGGCCACGAGGCGGCGACGCGAGCGCCCGCGGTCACCGCCCGCTGGTTCGAGGCGGCGCTGCGCCTGCTCGGGCAGGATGACGACGCGGGCCGGCGCCTCGGCCTGCTCGTCCCGCTCGCGGTCGCGCTCGCCTCGACGGGCCGGCTGGAGCGCGCGCTCGAGACGCTGGGCGAGGCGCTCGCGCTCGTCCCGGACTCGCTGCCCGACCTCCGGGTGCGATTGATCGCGGCGTGCGCGGCATGCGAGAACCTGCTCGGCCGGCACGAGGCCGCGCACGCCCGGCTCCTGGACGGGCTCGGCGCGCTCGAGGACCAGGAGGGGCCGGCCGCCGCCGCGATGCACGCCGAGCTCGCCGCGGACGCGCTCTACGAGAGCGACTTCGCGGCCATGCGCGAGTGGGCCGTGCGGGCGGGCGAGACGGCCACCGAGCCGGGGCTCGAGGCGCTCGCCGCCGCGCTGCGGTGCTTCGCCGCCTACGGGCTGGGCGACGCGGCGGCGGCCGCCGAGGCCCGGTCGGCGAGCGCGGCGGTGCTCGACGCGATGCCCGACGCGCAGCTCGCCCTGCGGCTCGACGCGCCGTACTACCTCGGCTTCGCCGAGTACTTCTGCGAGCGCTACGACGACGCGATCCGCCACCTGCGCCGGGGCATCGACGTCTCGCGCGCCGCCGGGCAGGGGCAGTTCGTGGTGCCGATGACGGTCGGGCTCGCCCACGCGCTGGAGACGCACGGCCGGCTCCCGGAGGCGGCGGAGACGGCCGAGGCGGCGGTGGAGGCGGCGCGACTCGCGGGCAACCGGCAGATGATCGGCTGGGCGCTGGTGGCGGAGGCGTGGACCGCCGCCGCCCTGGGCGACGTCGAGCACGCGCGGCGCGCCGGGGACGAGGCGGTAGCGCTGTTGGAGGGCCTGGACGAGAGCGTCCTCACGCGCGCGACGCACGCGCACGTCGGCGTGATGTGGCTCGACGTCGGGGAGCCCGGTCGCTGCATCGAGCAGCTGCGGGCCGCCGGCCTCCCGGACTTCCCGCTGATCGAGCCGGGCCGCCGCGCGTGGCTGTACGCGACGCTCTCCCGCGCCGAGCTGGCGCTGGGCGACCGGGCGGCGGCCGAGGCGTGGGCGGACCGCAGCGAGGCCACGCTGTCGGGGCTCGACCTGCCGCTCGCCGAGGCGTGGCTGCTGCTCGCCCGCGCCGCGATCGCGCTGGACGCGGGAGACGCGGCGGCGGCC
>JBOGYU010000287.1:0-6135 GCA_050696935.1 Solirubrobacteraceae bacterium
CTCTCGGCCAGCGCGGTGCTGGCCTCGCCGCTTCGCGGCTCGCACCCACATCAGAGATGATCAAGGAGAAGGCTGCCTAGACCAGCCCCAACGTGTCCACCGGAACGGGTCAGGTCCATGATCTCCCGCGGGCGCACGCTCGTTTGCGGGTCCAGTAGCGCGTCGAGGGCGTAGGGCGCGTCGGGCTGGGTGCCGGGGATGACGATCGTGCGCAGTCCGGCGTAGTGGTCGGCGGTCGTGCCGAGCGCGGTCACGCCGCGGCGGCGGTCGAAGTAGCGGCGGTTGTAGCCGGCGTGGATTGTGCGGCGGGGAACGACGAAGCGCAGCCCGTCGATCGAGGCGACCTCGCCGCCGCCCCAGCGCTCGGCGAGCGGCAGCTTGGCGTGGTAGTCGACGATCCGAGCGTTCGCTGCGGCGAGCGTGTCCGCTCGCAGGTAGCGCTGCGCGACGTAGCGCAGGCGTGATTCGCGCAGCGCTGGGTTGCTCTCGTCGACCAAGGGTCGGTAGCCGACGTTGCAGGCCTGCGCGACGAGCACCGCGCAGAGGCTGATCTCGAGGTTGTGTAGCTGCGCGTTGGGTTCGTGGTCGTTGGTGAACGCTTCGAGGAACCCGGTCTTGGCCGCGATCTCGAGCACGAGGTCGGGCAGGTCGGCGGGCGGCATCAGCGAGTCGACCTGCTGTCGCAGCGCCGTGAGTGAGGCGGGCTCTGCAAGCGCGTCGAGCCGCTCGACGGGCAGCTCCCCGCGCGCTGTGAGGTCGTGGATCGCGTGCTGCGGGGTAAGCCCGTCGCGCGTGCGCTGGTAGGCGTCGTCGAGCTCGCCCGCGAGCTGCTCGATAAACGCGTCGGGCTCGGTCGGCAGCGACAGTGCGCGGCAGGTGTCCTCGCGCGAGGCGTCCCACGCGGCGTCGCCGAGCAGGCTGGAGCGCGCGTCGGCGAACCGCTCGCTGGGCGTCACGTAGACGTCACGGCGGCGCAACCCGTCGCGCAGCTCCTCGAGCGCGCACATCGTGTAAGCCGCACGATCGACTCGACCGGCCTCGGGCTCGACGAGGCGCTACCATGGCCGCGGCACGAACCGTGTCGGCAGGACCTCCGGCGTCAGCTTGCGCCGCCCTTCGCTGAGCTTCAGCGCGGTGATGGCTTCGAGAATCGGCTCGCCGCCGTCGGTGGCATGGAACTCGATCGTGTCCAGCAGCAGCGGGAGGTAACGGCGCACCCCCGGGTAGCTGCGGGTCACCAGCTCTCGCGATCGGTCATCAGGCGAGCGGGTGAGGCGCCCGATCGCTGTGACCGCGGCCGCGAGACGCTCGCGCTCGACGGCCGCGAACACGGCATCGCGTAGCGGCTCGGCGATCGTGTCGTCGAGCAGAACGCCGCACGCCCGCGCGAGGGTGCGCCCGGCGTCATCGATCGCTTCGCCGTCGCGGAGCCGCTCGCGCTTGCCGGCGGCCGCGGCGCGGAGCAGCAGATCGCCGTGGAGGCGGTCGAAGTGCTCAAGCGCGTCGTCCTGGCCACGCTGTGCGGCGGTGATCGCGAACGCCATCAGCGTCGCGAGTCGCCGCGACTCGCGCAGATCGGCCAGCTCGCCGCCGCGCTGGCGTTCTGCCGCGACCATCAGGACACGCAGGCGGGCTTGCGGCAGCGCCTCGAGCCCAGCGAGCCCGTCGGCGAGCACGCGCAGCTCGCGCAGCCGCTCAAGCGCCGCGATCAGCCCCTTGATCGTTGGTTCGACCGGGGCCATGCGGAGCCGTTCGAGCTCAGTCACGCGCCGGCCGGCGCTGACGCGCAGCAGACGCTCGAGCCGGTCACGCTGCTCCCCGTTCAGGGTGGCGGCAAGCATGCTCCAGCCGCGCTCATCGGCGCGCTCGCGCGCGCCGCCGACGAGTCGCCACAGCGTGCTCCACCCCGGCAGCAGGATCCGTCGGCCCATCAGGAACTCGGTGGCGCGAGCGAACAGCGTCCGACTGCTCTCCGCTGTCACCCAGGCGCGTGCTCGCAGCCACTCGGCGAGCTCGGGCTCGACTCCCGGGGTGCTGAACGGCCGGTAGCCGTAGGTGCGGCGGATCTCGGCCTGGTGGGTCCAGCGCCACTCGCCCTCGCCGTAGCCGGCCAGGTCGGTGCTCGCGGCGACGCCAATCTCGCGCGCGGTCCACGCAACAACCTGCTCGGGGGCGGCAGCCGGGTTCTCGAGGAACCGGCCGAGGTAGCGCACCGTCCCGAGCTGCACGGCAAACCCGAGACGGTTGACGTCGCGGCGGCGACGCGCGATTTGGCGCTGGTCATCGTCGCTGAAGCAAAAGCAGCCGGCCAGCTCGTCGGCCGAGAGCTCGCGTGAGAACTGCCCGTAGTCCTGCGGGCGCGCGGCGGCGCTCGGCGGGAACTGCAGCACGCGCGCGTCCGGGGTCACGCCTTCACCGCCGGCGCCGTTCGGGGTCGTGCTCGGCGGTCAGCTTTGCGACCGCCTCGGGGCCCGGGCGGGCGTAGCGTTGCAGCGAGCGCAGCGAGGTGTGGCGGCTCTTGGCCATCAGCAGCGCCAACCCAACATTGGCCTCGGCCATGTGCGTGATCGCCGAGTGGCGCAACTGATGCAGCGTCCACCCGCCAGAGCAGGCGCAGAACAGCTCCTCGGCGCGGCGGTAGGACAACCGGGCCCGCCCGGTATGCGGACACAGATCGGCGGCGGCGGGCGCCCGGGCCGGCGCCGGCCGCCGGTCGGACAGAAACAGCGGCCCGCGCGAACGCCCGGCGATCAGCCGCGGCAAAAGCCGCGCCGACCCGGCCTGCAGGTGCAGCCACTCGACATCGCCGCCTTTGGAGCGAACCCGCGCGCGCTTGTTCTCAAGGTCGAGATCCTCGACATTCAACGACAGCACCTCTCCGGCGCGCGCGGCGGTCTCGTACAACAGGCGCCATAGTGCCTTCTCGCGCACCGCGACGTCGTCGCGGCGCCACAGCCGCTCGAGCTGGGCGTAGGGGATCGCCTTGGTGCGATCCGCCGGCTCACGCCGACGCTCCAAGCCGTCGGCGATCGCCTCCTGCAACCAGCCGTGTCGGCAGCAGAAGCTCGAGAACGAACGCAAGCTCGCCACATGACGGTTCCACGTCGCCGGCGCCAGCGCCCCCCATGCTGCCACCGCCGCCCGCTCGACCTCCCGTGCGCCCAGGCGCTCGAGCAGGCGATCGGCCCCCACCGCGTCCCGCAGTCGCCCGAGCGTCTGCGCGTAGGAGCGGCGGCTCGAGGCGGCGAGGTCAGGCTGGGCGAGAAACGCGTCGACCGCCTCACCCAAGACAGGCGGGCGCTCGCGGACCGGGCGTAACCGCCGACCAGGCCGCCCCGCCGTGCTCATCGCAGGGAATGCGTCGGCTTGACCGGCAACACGAACCACGGAACCGCCCGTCCCAGCAGGCATCCGGATCGCTGATGTCGCGGGGAATAGGACATTCCCCGCGACACGCTGCAGCTCAGATCGCTGCTCGTCGCGGCCGCGCGCAGGCAGCCCAGATGCGAGACCACTACCACTACCGGCCGTCGTCGTACCCGGCGGCGAGGCGCTCAGGGTTGGCTCGCGAACATGAGCCGACCCGGGCGACGAGCTCGCCCCAGCGCCGACGCGCACGAACCGTCTCGTGGCGAGTCGGCGTAGCTTTGCGCACGGTGCACGTCGTCGTCGTTGCCGTCGTCCTTGCTGACCCGAACACCAGCCGGAATCGGTTCTGTCGGGCGACTCGCCCCGCCGCTGCCGGCCGCAGTCTACGAGTGTGCGACGATCGCCGAGGTGCTGTGGTGTGACCGACGAAGGAGCCGCGATCCCCAATCCTGAAGGGGAAGAGATGTCTTGCCGCAGATCCTCCCCGGCGCGTGTCGTGCTCTTGGCCGCCGCCTTCGCGCTTGCCGGCTGCGGCGGCGGCGATGAGAAGGGCGGTGGCGCCACGCCGACGCCGGCGGCGGGTCCCGGCGTGCAGGTCTGGAATGCCCAGGGCTGCGGCTCCTGTCACACGCTCGCGGCTGCCGACGCGACCGGACAGACCGGACCCGACCTCGACGAGGCACTCAAGGGGAAGTCCACCGCGTTCATCCGCAAGAGCATCGTCGACCCCAACGCCGAGATCGCCCCGGGCTTCTCCGCCGACGTCATGCCCAAGGACTTCGCGCAGAAGCTGTCCAACGACGAGCTCCAGCAGCTCGTGGACTTCATCGCGAAGAGCGCGGGCGGCTGACGATCAGCCCACCGCGCGCCGCGGCGGGCGACACGACCGCGATAACGCGGCGTCGTGCGCGAGCGACTGGCCCCGCCTTGGTCGCGCGGGCTCGCCGCTGCGCTCAAGCTCGGCGAGGCGGCTGCCGCAACACGGGCAGCGCATCGGCTGGCCGGTTCGTGCGCTGAGGGCGGGATCGGTTGCCTGCTGGTCCGCCCGGCGACGGCCGAGATGGCCGGTCATACGTTCCGCGTTTTGGCTGTTTGACACGCAGGGGCTGCCAGTGTGGAACGCGCAGTGGTAGGGCGAGCACGTGCTCGGCTACTCGATGCTGTTCGCGCCGCTGCCCGCATGGCCGGGGCCGGCGTGGGTGGGGCGATCGCCGCGCTCGCGGCCACGGTGGCGTTCGTCCCGCTGGCCCGCTCGGCGTCGCCATCGCGCGTCGCGGCGGTCGTCGCGACGTGGCTGTTCGGCGTCGCGTGCTGAGCAACCTGGTGATCGGGCGGATCGTGTAAGCCGCGGCGCTTCTCGCGTTGGTCGTGGTTCGCCGGTCGGGCCACTGATCACGGCGGCGGATGCCGCTCAGAGCTGGGCGGGGGCTTTGCGGCCTGCTCGTCGAGGCGCTGGCGCAGCCGCTCGCCGTAGCCGGCGGCGACCGCGCGGCGTGCGCGAGCGGGGTCGAGCTCGATCCCCAGGCGTTCGGCGTACTCGACGAGCTCCTGCGTGGCTTCGCCCTGGCTCATCCAGCGCGCGAAGATCCAGGCGAGCACGCCGACGGTCACGAGGGAACCCTCGAGCATCCAGATCGCGCCGGCGATGCTCTGGTCGGCGGCGGCGTCGATGCCGCGGCTGCGGGCGATCGCCTCGTAGGTGGGGTAGAACGGGGTGGTTGACCAGATGAACGCGTTGGCGATCGCCGTGCCGGCGAAGCGGACGACGACGACGTAGGCGAGGCCGGCGGCGTTGCCGAACCATTCGGGCTTGGGGAGTGGGCCGAGCAGGCCGATCCAGAGTGTCAGGCCGGCGCCGAGCATGGTCGCGTGCTCGCTGGCGTGTACAAGGTTGCTGCGCAGCGCGGCCTGGTAGAGCGCGGGGATGTGCCAGCCGTAGTAGACGAGCACCCACAGCGGGACGGCGATGAGCGGGTGCACAAGCCAGCGCAGATGGCGCAGCCCCGGCAGGGTAAGGATCGGCCGCAGCAGCGGGCCGGTCATCGCCACCGCGATCAGGAACGCGGCGAGGTCGCCGATCAGCAGGTGCTGGACCATGTGGATCGACAGCCGCTGCTCGGACTGCGTCCCGATCGGGGGCAGGTCGGCGGCGACGGCCACGGCGATCCCCGCCGCGAACAGCGCCAGCCGCCAACCCGCCACCGGCCGGCCGTCGTTGGCCAGCCCGCGCGCGCGCAGCGCGAGGATCGCCGCGAGCACGTAGAGCGGTGACGCCTGGATCAGTCCGGAGGCGAGCTCGTCGCCGGACATCGGGTCAGGTCCCTGCGGCGGGGCCGTGGTGCTCGGGGTGCTGGCGCCGACCGCCGAGCTCCGCGCCGATCACGCGGGCGCGGGCCAGCGCGTCGGAGGCGTTCATGGTCGCGGTCGGGTTGGACACGCGGCGGATGGTGGCGGGCGGGAGGCCCAGCCGGCGGGCGAGGGCGAGCTCCCGGCCCGGTCCGCCGGTTGGAAGCTCGCGCGCCACGGCGGCGCGTTGGCCGGGTGTGAGCCGGCCGCGGGCGGGCGCCGGGTGGTGCGGGGAGCGTTCGGCGCCGTCGCGGAGCCCGAGCCGCCGCAGGCGTTGGGTGATCGCCTCGGGGCTGCGGTCCAGCAGCTCGGCGAGCGCGGCGGGGTTCAGCGCGCCGTGCAGGCGCAGCAGCTCGTCCTCGCCGGCCGTCCAGCGAAGCCCCGCCCGGCCGGCGCGGCCTGGCCGCGGGGGCGCCACGG
>JBOGYU010000288.1:0-6132 GCA_050696935.1 Solirubrobacteraceae bacterium
GCTGGTGCGGCAGCCAACGCAAATACAAGAAGTGCTGCCAACGCGCCGCATGACACCCACGCTGGAGGCGAGGTCCACCCACCCACGACCGACACCGCTCGGCACGCCGGAAATCACGAAAGTCGAGGGACCGGGTGGTGGTCCACGGCAACCGCACGGTGGTCTCTGAGCGTCGCTGGCACCAAGTGGCCCCGGCCGCGAGTCGCGACCACTAAGGTTCGGACAGAGATGGCTGTCGGCGGCGAAGACCTCAGACGAAGCAACGGCGATCGCCTGATCGCCGACCGCGCTTACGAGGAGCTGCGCGATCGCATCGTCACGCTCAGGCTGCCGCCCGGCACGGTGCTGCGCGAGGACGAGCTCATGGCGCAGCTCGCGATCGGCCGCACGCCGCTGCGCGACGCGATCAAGCGCCTCGCGCTCGAGGGACTGGTCGCCGTGCAGCCTCGGCGCGGCACGACGATCACCCCGGTCGACTCCTCCGACATCGTGCATATCACCGAGGTGCGCGCCGATCTCGAGGGTCTGGCCGCCGAGCTGGCCGCGCTGCGGATGACCGAGGACGCGCGGGCCGCCTGCCACGAGCGCCTCGAGCTGCTGCGCGCGCTGGACCGGGGCACCGACCCCGAGGAGCTGATGCGGATGGACACCGAGATCCACCGCTTCACGTGGCACGCGGCGCAGAACCCGTATCTCGTCGAGACACTCGAGCGCTACTTCTCGCTCTCATTACGCATCTGGTACCTGGTGATCGACCGCGTGCCGGGCCTCGGCGGCTCGGTCCATCACCAGGAGCAACTGCTAAAGGCACTGATCGATCGCGACGCCCCGGCGGCGCGCCGCATCATGCGCGAGCACGTGCTCGAGTTCCAGCGCGAGGTGCTCCTGGCGTTCAGCCGCGGCACATCCGTGGCCCGCTGAACGCGTGGTTCGAGGCGCTCAACGAGGCGGCCGTCGGCCGGCGCTTCGAGCAGCTGCAGCGGCGGCTCGCCGCGCCGGTGCAGCCGCTGTCCTGGCGGCTGGAAGGCATCGGTACCGGAACCCGCGGCGGTGCGCACGCGGATCAGCCCCACTCGCGACTCGTCAGGCCCGGCAACTCCCAGGCTCACGCTGCCGCCGTTGAAGCGCCCGGATCCGAGGCGCGGCGCTCGCTGAGGATGCGTCGGGCACGGCGCCGAGGCACTCATCGGCGATCGCCTCGTCACCCCCTGCGTCGACGGCCGCATCCTCGCCGGCACCACCCGTCATTGACAAACCATCGGAGGACTGATATATCAGCAGCGTGATGTATCAGCCGTCGGTAGGTATGTCGACGGATCCTACGAGGGGGTTCCCGTGCAAGAGCCGCGTTCCGGGTTGAGCGGTGTGAACAGGGCGGTGTTCATACCCGCCGCAGTTGTGGCCCTGGCTTTCGTCCTGTGGGGCGTGCTGGCGACGGACGGGCTCGCGAGCACGGCCGACTCGGTGCTGAGCTGGTTGATCGAGTCGTTCGGCTGGCTGTTCGTGCTCTCGACGCTCGCCTTCGTGGCGTTCGCGATCTTCCTGGGCATCTCGCGCTACGGCAAGATCCGGCTCGGCAAGGACGGTGAGGCGCCGGAGTTCCGCAAGGCGTCGTGGGTTGCGATGATGTTCAGCGCCGGCATGGGCATCGGGCTCATGTTCTACGGCGTGGCAGAGCCGATGTCGCACATGGCGGCGCCGCCGAACGGCGCGGCGCAGCCCAACACGGAGCAAGCCGCGAGCGTCGCCATGGAGTACTCCTACTTCCACTGGGCGCTTCACCCGTGGGCCATCTACGCAGTCGTCGGCCTGGCGCTTGCGTACTTCGTGCACCGCAAGGGCGCGCCGAACCTGATCTCCTCGGCGTTCCGGCCGCTGCTCGGTAACCGCGTCGACGGCCCGATCGGGCGCGGCATCGACGGGCTCGCGATCTTCGCCACGCTCTTCGGCAGCGCAACCTCGCTCGGTCTCGGGGCGCTGCAGATCAACAGCGGGATGAACTTTCTCTGGGACGTCGAAGTCTCGAACGGGTTCGCCGTCGCGATCATCGCGGCGCTGACCGCCATGTTCGTCGTCTCGGCCGTGTCGGGCGTCCACCGTGGCGTCCAGTGGCTATCGAACGGCAACATGGTGCTCGCCATCCTGCTGCTCACCTTCCTGCTCGTGGTCGGGCCGACGGTGTTCATCTTCGACATGCTCGCGGAGTCCGTCGGCGGCTACGTCTCAAGCGTCGTGCCGCGCTCCTTCCAGACCGGCGCGTTCGGCGACGAAGAGTGGCTCGCCGGCTGGACGATCTTCTACTGGGCGTGGTGGATCTCCTGGGCGCCCTTCGTCGGAACGTTCATCGCGCGCATCTCGCGCGGCCGGACCGTCGGCGAGTTCGTGCTCAGCGTGCTGCTGATCCCGAGCGGCGTGAGCTTCATCTGGTTCGCGGTCCTCGGTGGCGCGGCGATCGATCTGCAGCTCAGCAACGCCGCGGACATCTCCGGGGCCGTGGCCCAGGCGCCGGAGATCGGGCTCTTCACGACGCTCGACCAGTTCCCTCTGGCGGGCCTCACGTCGCTCGTCGTGATCGTGCTCGTCGGGCTCTTCTTCGTCAGCGGCGCGGACGCGGCATCGCTCGTGATGGGCATGCTGTCGTCGCGCGGCGTCCAGAGCCCGCCGCGGCCGGTGACGATCTTCTGGGGCGTCCTGACCGGCGCGTCGGCATCGGTGCTGCTCCTGGCCGGCGGGCTCGAGGCGCTCCAGCAGGCATCGATCATCGCGGCGGCGCCGTTCCTGCTGGTGATGATCGGGTTGTGCGTCAGCCTCTACCGCGCCCTCAACAGCGAGGCGGTGAGAGTCAGGCCCGCGCCGGCCGCGGCCCCTACGCCGACGGTCACGGAGGCGCCGCTGCCCAACGGCGCGACCGCGGACGTGGTGGCCGGGCCGACCGCTGGCTGACGGCTGACGGCGCGCGGCGGCTGTGGTCGCCGCGCGCCGCTGTCAGCCGCGCGTGTACTGCGCGGCCTTGGCTTGCTCCAACTCGGCCGCCGAGACGTCGCGGATCGCCGCGTCCGGATGCAGGGCCCGCGAGCGAGAGGCTGCGCGCAGTCGCCTCGAGCGAATCACCTCCACCCGCCGCGAAACCGAGCGCAGGCGGAACAAGCGCAGCGAACGGCTCACCGCGCTCAACATCGACGCGGAGATCCGGCTCGCAGCCTGAGCCCCAGGCAATCGCGGCTCAATCGGTGCCGTGGGAGAGGACGTTCACGATTGTGCCGCTCGCCTCGCACGCATGAACCGCCAGACTCCCCATTCCTCGTCACGGAGCGGATAGGCGATCTCAAACCCCGCTTCAGCGTCCGCGCATGGACCGCATCCACGTCGGCCACCTCGACCGAGATGCCGGGCGCGGCCGGATCGTCGTTGCCCATGATGCCCACCTGGACCGCAGGATCGCTCGGCGAGGCGAGGTCACGATCCAGGCCATGTCCATCGCCACCTCGAAGCCGAGGAGACCGACGAAGAAGTCACACGTCTCGGCGGGCCGATCGGCGCTGATGATCGGGACCGCCCTTCTGATCGTCACCTGCACGGTATATCGGCCGAGGTTGCGACCAGGTCGCGCGACGATCCCATACGAGCCGCGGTCTGACTCCGGTCACGTACTCAGAACTGATGGGAAATAGACGCTTGGACCCTATGCGGCGGCCTCCTGCGGCGTGACGCTGTGTCCGAGGCGTTCGAGCTGGGCGACGAGGCGCTTGACGTGCTTTTCGGGGTCCATGCGCGTGAAGTAGTCGCCGCCGGCTTCGCGGTATATCTCGCCGGTGGTGAGCATGTGCCAGACGGCGATGATGATCGAGTGTTTGACGGCCCCGATCGCGCGCCGGTGGCCGCGGCGGACCTTCAGGCGTCGGTATTGGGCGGACAGGTAGGTGTCGCGGCTGCGCGTGTTGGCTTGGGCGGCCTCGGTCAGCGCGATCCCGAGCCATTTGGAGCCCTTGCGCGTGCGGCCGGAGCGGCGCTTGCCGGCCGACTTGTCGTTGCCGGGGCACAGTCCGGCCCAGCTGGCGAGGTGGCCGGCGGTCGGGAAGACGCTCATGTCGGCGCCGATCTCGGCGACGATCACTTCGGCGGTGCGGCGCTGCACGCCGGGGATCGTGCGCAGCAGCTCAACCGCCGGTTCGAAAGGGCGGATCTGCTCCTCGATCGCGTCCGAGAGGCCGTCGATGGCCTCGTCGAGGAAGTCGATGTGCGCGAGGATCGCGCCGACGACGATCGCGTGCTCGGTGTCGAAGCGGCCCTCGAGCGCCTCGCGCAGCGCGGGGAGCTTTTGTCGCAGCTTGCCCTTGGCGAGCTCGGCGAGCACGCCCGGGTCGGTCGTGCCCTGAACGAGCGCGTCGAGCATCGCGCGACCGGACGCGCCGAGAATGTCGGTGGCGACGCAGTCGAGCTTGATCCCTGTGTCCTCGAGGATCTTGTGCAGCCGGTTGGCTTCGCGTTGGCGCTCACCAATCTGCGCCTTGCGATAGCGCGTCAGGTTGCGCAGCGCGCGGATCGGCTTGGGCGGCACGAAGCTGGCGTTCAAAAGCCCCGCCTCGAGCAGCTGACACAGCCAGGCGGCGTCGGAGACGTCGGTCTTGCGGCCCGGGACCTGCTTGACGTGACGCGCGTTGACCAGCAGACACTCGAACTCGTCTTCCAGGATCGCCCACGGCGGCTTCCAGTAGACGCCTGAGGCCTCCATCACGACGTGCGTGACGCCGTGCGCCCTCAGCCAGTCACGCAGCGCGAGCAGCCCCTGCACCGTCGTCTTGAATTCCGCGATGGTGAGGTCGCTCGATGCGCACGGCGGGATGATGCGCATCGCGGCATCCAGCGACCGGCGCAGCGAGCCATCGGACTGGCCCCACCGCGCCGCAGGCGCGCTGCGGGTGGCGCTGGGCATGCGCCTGCCCTCATCACCGTTCCCTGGCTCGCCGATCCAACGCGGCGATTCCAGGCATGCATTTGTGGCCTCCTCCTCCCAGCACCACTCGATGAGCCTCTCCGTACCGCCACGGCGCAGAGTCACTGCCCACGTGACGGAGGCGGAGCCAAGCACGAGCGCCACGAGAAGGGCATCGGACATCCGTCCAGTACGCACGGGCGGCTGTGTCAAGACACGGCCCTACCCGAAGGTACGGGTTGGGGGCTTGCTGGACTGGACGTGACCGATGTCAGCACCGGGCAGCACGGCCACCGAGACGGCTTCCTGAGGCACCATCGCCTACTCGCGGTAATCGGCTTGGGATCATCGTGGATTGTCAGACCGGAGACCGCCAAATACACAAAGCTCGGCGAAGACTCATGGCACGAAGTGGCTCTCACCCCGCGGCGGGTTGAAGCGAGAGCTACCTGCAACCGGACCGGCCTCTGGCTTGGCTGCAACGGCCTATCAGAGCAAGAGCGGGCGATGTTCAACGGCTCCCTTAAAGTGCCGCCGCCGCGGTACGAGCGACTTCCACATGAGCCTCACCCGGGACGCGCTCTGGCGGGTTCCCCCACGTGGCCAGCTGGTCGGGTAGCACCGCCGGCTCGGGACGACGGCGAGCGCTTCGCAACTGTCAGGAACAAGACCGGTGGCCTTCGTTGACCCAGCCTGCGCCCTACGCTGCCCGCCCTCATGGACGACTTCATCACGATCCCGCGCAACGTCTTGCGCGAGGCGCTGGAACGCATCGACGCCGACTCGCCCGGCAGCGACTCCTTCGAGGAGCACCTGCGTTCGCTGATCCTCGGCCGGGGCGGTGAGCCGCATGCCCAGGACCGTCCCACCGCGGCCTAGCCGCTTCCCCTGAACCACGGGACGCGGTGCGATGGCCGCGGTGGGGTTGGCGGTCCGGTCGGTTCCGCGGGGCCGTTGCCCGCGGGGAGGGGGTCGGGGCGTTCGCGTCTTAGGTGAGGGCGGCCATGCGGTGAAGGTTGTGGGCGAGGGCGGACTCGCGGGCCCAGGTCTGCGCCCCGGCCAGCCCTCGCAGGAGCTATACCCGAAATGGGTCCTCCATCTCAGTGCAGTAGAGTGGCGGTGTGCCGGATGCTTCGCCGAGAGCCGGAGTGGAGTACCCGGGCTCGTACGCCGAGGTCCGCGCGTGGTACCCGAGCGAG
>JBOGYU010000289.1:0-6129 GCA_050696935.1 Solirubrobacteraceae bacterium
CGAGCGTGGATGACGCGCGCATCGGGGCTGACGTTACGGGAAACGGGCCGCGGTCATGCAGGCGGCCGCGACGTGAGGTCGCGGACCGCCGGCCACAGGACGGCCATCAGGTGGTCGGCGACGCGGTCGAGCGTCGCGTCCGGCCGGTCGACGGCCCAGAAGGCGATCGCCTCGGCGGCGCCGACGAACGTGGCGATCGGCGCGGCCGTCACGCGCTTCGAGCGCGTCCGTACGCTTCCGGCGTGGCGGTGATCTTCGACTGCGACGGCACGCTGGTGGACTCCGAGCCGCTGGCGCGCACGGCGTGGGAGCGGGCGCTCGCGCCCCACGGCTACGCCGTCACCGAGGCCGACCTGGAGGCCAGCGTCGGCCTTCCCTACCCGCGCGTGCACGCCTACTTCGCCGAGCGCGTCCCGCTGCCGTCGAGCGAGGCGTTCTGGGAGGAGCTCTCGCGAGAGCTGTTCGCGCTGCTCGACACCGCGCTGACGCCGTTCGACGACGCCGTCACCGCGGCGCGGGACCTGCGGGCACGCGGCGTGCCGGTCGCCGTCGCGTCCTCCAGCCCCCGCGAGCGGCTGCACCGGACGCTGGCCCGCGCCGGCCTGCTCGACGCGTTCGACGTCTCGATCGCCGGTGACGAGGTCGAGCACGGCAAGCCGGCGCCCGACATGTTCCTCGCCGCAGCTGAGCGCCTGGGCGTCGAGCCGGCGGCGTGCGTGGCGATCGAGGACAGCCCGCCGGGCGTGGCCGCGGCTGTGGCCGCCGGGATGAGGACGCTCGCGATCTGCCGCGTGCCCGGCACCGAGGCGACGCTCGCCGCCGCCGACCGCGTCGTGCACACCCTCAGCGCCGACGTCATCCTCGACGGGCGCTGACCGTCAGCGCGATCCGCCACTCGTCCCCGCGTCGCTCGCGTACGATCTCGTGGCCCTCGTCGGCGGCGAGCGCGGCGAGGTCGATCGGGGCCTCGGGGTCGGTCGCCAGCACCACCAGGATCTCTCCGGCCGCCATGCCCGCGAGCGCCCGCCGGGCGCGGATCAGCGGGAGCGGGCAGCGCAGCCCGCGGGCGTCGATCGTGCGTGTCGGGGCTCGTACGATCAACCCATGATCGCCGCCATCCTCGAGTCGGGCGAGCCGCAGCGGCTCTACACGGGCCTGTCGCTGCTCGTGTCCGCGGCGGCCGAGGGCCGGCCCGCCCGCGGGCTCGTGGGCTTCGGCGCGCTCGGCCCGCTGCTCGACGACCGGCTGCTGGCCCGCGGACTGCGACCGGACGCGGCCCCGGACGTCGTCGACGCCGGCCGCGAGGCGTTCGCCCGCACCCTGGCCGAGCTGCGCGACGCCGCGGCGGAGCTGGAGGAATGCCGGCTGTGGGCGTGCGCGGCGGCGGTGGAGGCGACGGGCGCGGCGCGGGCGGACGTCGAGGCCCGTCTGGACGGCGTGATGTCGACCCCGCGGTTCCTGCGCGAGGTGGCCGGCGCGGACCTGATCGTCGTATGAAGCGGGCGGTCGCGGCGCTGCTCCTCGTCCTCGCCGGCTGCGGCACCGCCTCGCCGGACCTGTTCGAGGTCCGCCGCAGCGGCCCCGACCGGCCGGCGAACCTCACGATGGTCGTCAACGACGGCGGCAGCGTCACCTGCAACGGCCACGAGCACGACCTCGACGCGAAGCGCCTCCTGCGCGCCCGCGAGCTCGAGCGCGCGCTGGCCGAGCAGGCCGAGCTCGGGATCGAGCTGCCGCCCGGGCCGCGAGCCGACCTCTCCTACCGCGTCCGGCTCGAGGCCGGGACGGTCGCGTTCTCGGACACCTCGCGCGGCTCGCCGCAGTCGTTCTACGAGCTCGCGGCGTTCACGAAGGACGTATCCGAGCGCGTGTGCGGGATCGTGAGGTAGGTTCGCCCCATGGAGCTGGCCGCCGCCATCCGGGCCGGCGAGGTCGACACCGTCCGGGCCTTCGTCGCCGCCGACCCGGCGCTGGCCGGCGCGCGCGACGAGCAGGGCCTCCCCGTGGTCCTGGTCGCGCTCTTCCACCGCCGGCGCGACATCGCCGACGTACTGCTGGAGGCCGAGCCGGAGCTCGGCGTGCTCGAGGCGGCCGCGCTCGGCCGCGTCGCGCGGCTCCGGGAGCTCCTGCCCGAGCGCCTCCACGACCGCACGCCGGACGGCTTCACCCCGCTTCACGCGGCGGCGCACACCGACGACGTGGAGATGGCCGAGCTGCTGCTCTCCCACTGCGCCGACCCGGCGATCACCACCGACGACGGTCGCGACCCCGCCCGGCTCGCCGCCGACGACGGCTCCCCGCGCGCCGCCGCGCTGCTCAGCCCTCGAAGTGGACCTTCCCGTTCGAGCGCGCCCGGGCCTGAGCGCGCTCCACGAAGTCCAGCCGCTTGATCGCCGCGCGGAACAGGCGCGTGACGAGGCGCAGCCGGGCCGTCTCCGAGCGCAGGTCGAGCAGTCCCTGCTTGGCGTCGAGCCCGAACTCGACGGTGGCGGCCATCTGGTAGGCGCTCATGGCGCCGATCTCCTCCATGTCGGGCGTGCGGTCGGTGGCCTGGTTGACGAGGTCGGCGTACGCGCGATGGGCGTCACCGGCGAGGTCGGGGTCGGTCTCCTCGGGGCGGTCCTCGAGGAACTCCACGGTGCCGGCGGGATAGGGCAGCTCGTCCTGCCGGGCCTCGATCCGGAACGGCCGCGTGCCGCGCGCGATCAGGTTGATGCGCCCATCCTCCATGCGCTCGAGCACCTCGGCGATCTCGCACGCGCAGCCGATCGGCCGCAGCCCGTCCTCCGCCATCCAGACGATCCCGAACTCGGACTCCTCGTCCAGGCAGCGCCCGATCATCGTCTTGTAGCGCTCCTCGAAGATGTGGAGCGGCACGAGTTCCGTGGGAAGCGCCACGAGGCCGAGCGGGAACAGCGGGAAGTCCCGGACGAGCGCCACTCCCGAAGTGTACGGCGGGCCTGCCTCCGCCCTGACGGGCCGGATTCCGGCGCTTCCAAGGTCGCGCCAAGGTTTTGCCAACGCCGGCCATCCAGGATTGCCCGCCATTGGGTCGTGGCAGCGGTGGCGGGTCGCCTCACCGCGAGGTCGCGCACGAAGCGGTGAAGGAGGAAGTCAGTGGTCAGGAAGACTGGATTCGCAGCGGTGCTCGCCTTGCTCGTCCTCGCGGCGCCGGCGAGCGCGCAGGAGAGCTACAGCGTCAGCGTCGGCAAGGGGCCGATCGCCGGCGCCGGGACCGTCACCGGTACGGAGAGCGGTGAGTTCGGCGGCCCGCTCGGAACGGAGATCATCGATTGCGGGAGCGACTGCTCCGCGGAGGTCTACCAGTACGAGCGGTGCGTCGGGTCGAACCACGACATCTGCAACTGGTACTGGCCCGAGGTGGAGCTCGTCGCCTCGCCCGCCGCGGGTTGGCAGTTCAACGGCTGGAGCGGCTCCGGCTGCAGCGGCACGTCGGCCTCGTGCTCGCTCCCGAGCACGTCGTCGAGCCCCGTCGCGAACTTCGTCGACGTCCAGAGCCCTTCGGTGTCGATCGCGAGCCCGACGCCCGCTCACGGCACCCGCGTGCACGGCACGGTGACGGTGGCCGCCGGCGCGAGCGACAACTGGGGGGTCCAGCGCGTGGACTTCTACCGCGGCGGCGTCTTCCTGGGCAGTGACGGCGGCGCTCCCTACCAGGCGACCTTCCCCACCGCCGGGCTGCCGCACGGGTCCAGCCAGACGATCACCGCGCGGGCGTTCGACCCCGCCGGCCGCTCGAGCGAGGCGAGCCGCACGCTCGTCGTCGACAATCAGGCCGACGGCGGCTTCGCCGCGCCCACGCCGGCCGAGGACGGCCTCGCCGCCTCGCGGACGCCGCAGATCGCGTTCACCGAGGCGTCCGACGTCGAGTCCGCGTCGTGCGGCGTGGGCGGCGGCGACCTTGCTCCGTGTACGTCGCCTTGGACCCCGTCCGCGCTGGACGAGGGCGAGCACACCGTCCAACTGCAGCTCACCGACGACCTCGGGAACGTCACCGACTACTCCCGCACGTTCACCGTCGACCTCACCGGGCCGGCGCTGACGCTCAGCGGGTCGGACGGCACCCCGTTCTCCCCGGGTGGCCGCCCCTCGTACACCTTCTCGGCGACCGACGCGCTCTCCGGCCCGGCGGCGCTCGCGTGCAGCCTGGACTCGGCGCCCTTCGCGCCTTGCAGCTCGCCCTACCAGGCGCCGGTGACCGACCCGGGCACGCATACGTTCCGGGTGCGCGCCACCGACGGCGCCGGTAACGAGTCCGTCGCCAGCCGCACCTACGTGATCGACGCGACGCCGCCCGAGACCCGGATCTCGTCCGGCCCCGCCGACGGGGCCACCACGGGCTCGACGGTGACCTTCGGCTTCGCGGCGGAGCCGGGCGCGACGTTCCGCTGCCGCGTCTACCCCGCCGCGCTGACGCCGCCGGCGTTCGGCGACTGCTCGGGGCCTGCCAGCCACACTGCGCCCGGGTTCTCGCCCGGCACGTACGCCTTCGAGGTCGTCGCGACGGACGCCTTCGGCAACGTCGATCCCACGCCCGCCCGGCGCACGTTCACCGTGCCAGGTGCTCCGGTGGCGACCACGCCAGGCTCTGGCGGCGGTGGCGGCACGACCGGCGGCCCCGGCGCCGCCGCGACGATGCTCGACGTGGGCCTCACGCACCTGTGGGCGGTGCGGGGCGGCCGCGCGCGCGTGCTGAAGCTCGCCGTCAAGCGGCTCCCGAAGGGCGCCGAGGTGCAGGTGCGCTGCAAGGGCCGCGGCTGCGCGTTCAAGCGCAAGACCCGGACCGCGAAGCGCTCCAGACTCGTGCTGAAGAAGCTGTTCGAGCAGCGCAAGCTGCGCGCCGGAGCGCGCGTCGAGGTGCGCGTGACCATGGACGGCTACGTCGGCAAGGTCTTCCGCTACACGGTCCGCAAGGGCCGCCGGCTCCCGAAGAGCACGGTGCTCTGCCTGGCGCCGGGCGCCTCGAAGCCCGCGCGCTGCGGCTGACCCGCGGCACGGCGGCGGCGCGCCGGTAACGTGCGCCGCCGCCGTGGCCGAGCTCTACGTCCAGCGCGACCAGCCCGAGGGCGTTCCGCCGCTATCGCTCACCGGCGAGCGCACGCTGCCGGACGTGCCGGAGGAGAACTACTGGTTCCGGCGCCACCTGGCGGTGTACGAGTGGATCGCGGCGCGGGCGCACGGCCGGCGGGTGGTCGACCTCGCGTGCGGGGAGGGCTACGGATCGGCCGTGCTCGGGCGCACGGCCGCCTCGGTCGTGGGGGTGGACGCCAACCCCGAGGCGTTCGAGCACGCCCGCCTCAAGTACACGGGCGAGCGGGTGCGCTTCGAGCGCAACATGCTCGAGCTGTGGACGGGTGACGTCGACTGCGTCGTGCTGCTGCAGACGATCGAGCACGTGCAAGACCCCGGGGCGGTGCTCGAGAGGATCCGGTCGCTGATCGGGCCGCGCGGGGTCGCTTACGTCTCGACCCCCAACGTGCTCACCCTCGCGCCGACGGGCGCCGAGCGGTCCGGCAACCCGTGGCACGTGCGCGAGTACCGGCCGGAGGAGCTCCGCGCGCTGTGCTCGCCGGTCTTCGGCTCTGTGGACATGCTCGGCGTGTTCCACGCACGGAGGCTGCGCGCCCACCAGTGGGCGATCGAGCACGCGGGGTGGGACGCCGTGCACGCGCGGCTCGGGATCACGAAGCCGTTCTACGACCGCTTCGTGCCGGCGATCACGGTGCGCGACTTCGCGCTGCGGCGCAGCCGGCTGGAGCGGGCACTGGACCTGCTGGCCGTACTGCGCGCGTGAGCTCGCTCACGATCGTCCTGCACACGCACATGCCCTACGTGGAGGGCTTCGGGACGTGGCCGTTCGGCGAGGAGTGGCTGTGGGAGGCGATCGCCACCAGCTACCTGCCGCTGCTGGACGTGCTCGACGAGCACCCCGGCCGCGTGACGCTCTCGCTCACGCCGGTGCTGTGCGACCAGCTCGAGGCGCCGGGTGCGCTCGAGCGCTGCTTGGCATTCCTGCGCAAGCTGCGCGTGGAGTCGCACCGGCGGGACATCGCGGCGGCCGGCGGCGCCGTGGCGGCGGCGCTCGAGCGCAGCGCGGCGGCCTACACG
>JBOGYU010000290.1:0-6112 GCA_050696935.1 Solirubrobacteraceae bacterium
CGGCAGCGCACGTTGAGGGTGGGGACAGGCCATCGAGCACGGACCTGGAACAACGCTCTACGACATCAGCCGAGCCTCCAATCTTGCGTGTTCACTCGTTGCGTGCGACCTCGCGTCGCACCGTCCTTTGCGAGCGTCGGCTGCGCCGCGCCGGAGACGACCGCCTCCAGGCGAAAGGAGCAGCGCGGCGTGCGACGGAAGCGGCCGACTCGCCGAGCTGTCGAGTTGCATGTCGGATGATCGCGCGCCGACTCGCGATCAGTTTGCTCGACGTCCGCCATGCCGCCCGCGAGCGCGGGCGGCTCGTCGGTTAGAAGCCGGCCGCCTCGAACGCTGCCTCGCGGCGCTCGTCCTCCTCGTAGCGGAAGCGGTCCGGGCTCACGCCGCGGGCTTCGGAGAGCTCGAGCGCGATCCGCTGGACGACGACGGTGAGCGGGAACACCGATAGCGCCTCGCCGAGCTCGCGCTGCGGGAAGCGGGCGACCTGCGCCCCTGTGACCTCGACTGCGGCGGCGATCGCCTCCGTGCGATGGGCCATCGGGCCGCCGCCGTCGAGCACCACGAGCGTGTCCTGATCGTCCAGCGCGACGCTGGGGCCATGGAAGAACTGTTCGGCGGAGAGCCCTTCGGCGGCGACGTAGGACGCCTCGCGGATCTTCAGCGCGCCCTCCTGCGCGGTCCAGCCGTTCGGGCCGGCGCCGATCAGCTCGACCAGCCGGGCCGGGACCTCGATCAGCGGGCCGGGGAGGTCGAGCACCGCGGCGATGCGCTCCGGGATGGCGTCGAGCGGGCCGAGCTGTGCACCGAGGCGGGTGGCGATCTGCGCGAGAACGAGCAGCGCGGCGGTGTGGCTGGCCGTGTAGGCGTAGGACTGCTCGGCCGCGACGGTTTCGATGTCGCCGCCGTTGCCGATGCCCGAGATGTACAGCGTCTCGGCGCCGGCCTCGCGCGCCCGCTCGAGCATCGTCATCGAGTAGCCCGTACCGCCGGTGTGACTGAGCACGATCACGCCGTCGGCGGGGTCGATGGCTCGCCCGTAGGGCGCGATATCGGCGGCATGCAGGGCCTCGGCCTCGATCCCGGCCTCGCGGAGCATCCAGGCGCCGTGGTGCGCGGCGTGCCAGCTGGTGCCGATCCCGATCAGTCGAACGCGGCGCCCGGCCAAACGGTTGGCCGCGGCCTCGGCCGGAGCCTCGTCAGCGAGCAGGCGGGCGAGTTCGTCCGGCTGCGAAATCATGGATTCGCGCATCTTTTGACATGGCGCAACTCTCTTCCTGGCGTGACTCAGTGCTGGTCGTTGTGGACGATTCGGTGGAACTGCTTTGATGCCGTTGTCGGGCATCGACCCCTGTCGCGAGATCTTCAAGGTTCTCGCCTTGAGTAGATGCGGCATTGGCTGAGTTCGAAGCGCAGGGTCTCGAGGAGGTCGTGGTCGGTCGCCAGTTGCATGAGCCGGGCGGCCTACCGCCTCGTTGTTGCGGTTGGCGCGCCAGAGCACACCGCTCTCCGGGATCGTGTCCCGGCGGCGCGGGGATCACGTCCCAGCCAGGTTGTCGGCGGTGCTCGCGAGCGCCTGTTGCAGGTCTGCCCAGAGGTCTTCGACGTGTTCGCAGCCGACGCTGACGCGCAGCAGGTCGTCGGGGACGATGCTGCGTTCAACGGGGTAGCGGGCGCGGCGCTCGAGCGTCGTCTCGACGCCTCCTAGGCTGGTGGCGTGCGTGAGCACCCGGACCGCGTCGACGAGCGCGTCGGCGCGGGCGGCCCCGCCGCGCACGCGGAAGGTGAGCATGAACCCCGGGCCGGCGACCGTGTCGTGGCTGCGCTGATGCTGGGGATGCGAGCTCAGGCCCGGGTAGCGCACCTCGCTGACGTCGGGATGGTTGCTGAGGCGCTCGGCCAGCACCGCGGCGTTGTGCTGGGCGCGCTCCAGGCGCAACGGCAGCGTGCGCAGGCCGCGCAGGCACAGGTAGCTCTCCAGCGCCCCGGGTGTCGCGCCGCCGAGCTCGCGCGCCTCGTGCAGGGCGGCGAGGTGTCTCGTCGGTGGCGACGATTGCGCCGAGCAGCAGATCGGAGTGGCCGCCCATCGCCTTGGTCGCGCTGTGCACGACCACGTCGGCGCCGAGCTCGAGCGGTCGCTGCAACAGCGGCGTGGCGAGGGTGTTGTCGACCACGCAGAGCATCTCGCGCTCGCGCGCCGCGGCACACAGAGACGGCAGGTCGGCGATGCCGAGCAGTGGGTTGGTCGGTGACTCCACCCACAGCACGTCCGCGCCGTCGCACGCTGCGATCACCGCGTCGGTGTCCGTGATGTCGACGAACCGCACCTCGGCGCGGCCGGCCTCCTGGAGGCGCAGCAAGGACCGGCGGACGGCCTTGTAGGCCACGGCCGGCGCGACGACCACCGCGCCGGACGGGAACAGGCCGATTGCCGCGGTCGCCGCCGCCATCCCCGACGAGAACGTAAGCGCGTGGCCGCCCTCGAGGGCGCCGATGACCTCCTCCAGTGCCGCCCACGGCGCGTGCCCGTCGCGCGCATACCCCGACTCGCCGCCGGCCTGCAGCGCCGACGCCGGGGTGATCGGCACATTCAACGGCCCGTCCGCGACCGCCGCCGGCCGGCCCAGGCCGATCACCAGCGTCTCAGGACGCGCAGCCTCGCCATCGAGAGTCTGACGACCCACTCGTATTGTCATAGGACAAAATGGTACCGTGGAGGCCGTGTCGGTGGAAACCGCCATGATCGAGGGCGCGAGTGCCGCTGAAATCGTGGCCAGCGTGCGCTCCTTGGTGGCGCGCGGCGGGCTGGCGGAGGGGGCCGTCTTGCCGCCGGTTCGGGTGCTGGCCGAGCAACTCGGCCTGAATCGCAACACCGTCGCTGCGGCCTATCGCCAGCTGGCGGAGCGCGGTGTTGTCGAGGGCCGAGGACGCGGGGGGACGGTGGTCGCCTCGCCCGGGCCGCTTCGGGGAGAAGGCGCCCCTTCGCCTGTGCGGGCTATCGATCTCGCGGGTGGCAATCCGGATCCTGAGCTTCTGCCGGACCTTCGGGCGGCGTTTGGCGCGGTGGCCTACGACCCGCCGCTGTACGGGGCGCCCGCCGTGCTTCCGGCGCTGCGCGAACGCGCCGAAGAGCTGTTCGCGGGCGACGTCGACGCTCCGTACGGTCTGTCCGTGACGCACGGAGCGCTCGACGCGATCGAGCGGCTGCTGGGATCGACTCTGGTGCGGGGAGACGCGGTCGCCGTCGAGGACCCCGGGTACCTGGCGAGCACCGGCATCGTGACCGCGATGGGCTTTCGCCCCGTCGGCGTCCGGGTCGACCAGCGAGGCATGGATCCCGGCGCGCTCGAGACCGTCCTCCGAGACGGCGCGCGGGCGGTGGTCTGCACGTCGCGGGCACAGAACCCGACCGGCGCCAGCCTGGACGGCGAGCGGGCCGCGGCGCTCGGACGGGTCCTGTCGGCCTTTCCGGATGTGTTCGTGATCGAGGACGACCACCTGTCGCTCGTGGCCGGCTCGGCGTACCAGCGAGCCCGCTCATCCCGCACCGCGCGGTGGGCGCTGGTGCGCTCTATGGCCAAGGTCCTCGGCCCGGACCTGCGCGTCGCCGTGGTCGCCAGCGATCCGAAGACGGAGGACCAGTTGCGGCGGCGCCTCGTCGCCGGGGTCAACTGGGTCAGCCATCTCCTGCAGGCCACGGCGGCCGCGCTGCTCGCCGACCCCGCCACCTCGCCCCGCCTGAACCAAGCGCGTGCCGCATACGCGCGGCGGGCGGCACGCCTCGAAGCCGAGCTGCGCCGCCACGGAATCACGTCAGCGGAGCCCACGGACGGCTTCAACGTCTGGGTGCCGCTCGCCGCGAACGAGGCATTCGTCGTGGATGAACTGGCTCGACGGGGGTGGCAGGTCCGGCCCGGCAGCGTCTACGCGGTCGACGCCGCGCATAGTCAAGCGGCGCTGCGGGTCACGACGTCGACGATGTCGGCACGGGGCGCGACACGCTTCGCCGAGGCCCTGGCCGGCGTCCTGCGGCGCGGCGCCGACGGCCGGCCGGAGCGTGCGGGCTGATGTTCGCGGGACTGTGCGCCTTCCCGCTCACGCCGATGGACGAGTGCGGCATCGACGAAGCGGCGTTCGTCGGCCTCGTGGCGCGGCTTGCGCAGGCGGGCGTCGACTCGATCGGCGCGCTTGGCAGCACGGGCAACTACGCCTACCTGCGGCGCGAGAAGCGCTCGCGCGTCGCGCGGCTGGCCGTCGAGGCGGTCGACGGGACACCGGTCATGGTGGGTGTCGGCGCCGTGCGCACCAGGCACGTGCTCGACCTCGTCGAAGACGCGCAGGCCGCCGGTGCCGCCGCGCTGCTGTTGGCGCCGGTCTCCTACCAACCCATGCGCACCGACGAGGTATTCGATCTCTACGCGGAGGTCGACCGGCACGTCTCTGTACCCCTGTGCGTCTACGACAACCCGGACACCACCGGCTTCGCGTTCAGCGACGAGCTCTACCGCGACGTCGCGCGCCTGGCGAACGTGCAGACGATCAAAGTCTCCGCTCCGCCGATCGCGGAGGCGACCACGCGCATCGCGCAACTGCGCGAGCTCATCGGCACGGACGCCGTCGTGGGCGTCAGCGGGGACTCGCTCGCGGCAGCATCACTGCTCGCGGGCGCTCCCACGTGGTTCAGCGTGATCGGCGGGCTGCTGCCTGACGCGGCGCTCACCATCACCCGCGCCGCGCGAACAGGCGATACGGCGCGGGCGATCGAGGCGTCGGACCGGCTCAGCGGGCTCTGGGAGCTCTTCGAGACTTACGGCAGCCTGCGCGTCGTGGCCACGGCGGCCGCTCAGCTTGGACTCACGCAACCGGTCAACCTGCCGCGCCCGCTGCGTCGTCTCGACGGTGCCGGCCGCGAGCGGCTCGAGCAGACCCTCACGACCCTCGCATTGCCTAGATGACAGCCGGACTCCTTCAGCTCACCCGAACAAAGGAAAACGAACCATGCGTGCGGTGACGCCGCCCCGGTCAGGCGCTCGGATGCAGCGCTCCGTCGCAGCCAGTCTCGCGGCGATCCTCGAACTCGACTCGGGCGACGTTCCCGTCCCGGACGAGCGGCACCCCGAGCCGTGGACGGTCTGGACGCAATGGCTCGCGCAGCGCGGGCTCGGACTCGTCCCGATCGCCGAGCCCAAGAGCTTCAACTGGCCCGGCCCCTGGCTGGCCGTGCTCACCGGCCCCGACGAAGACGACGATGTCGGCGCGGTGGCGTTCGGGTCGCCGCCCGGCATTGCGTGGAAACCGTTGGACGGGCCGGAGACCTTCGACGCCGTGCAGGCCGGATACGCGATCGCGCCGGCCGACGTCGCGCTGTGGAGCCCGTCGAGCGTCGCCGCGCCGCGCCGGGCCGGTCGAGTCGAGGCCATCGTCATCGCCCCGGAAGCCGAGGCGCCCATGGTCCGAGTCGACAGCGCGGTCGCGCGAGCCGAACAAGGACTCGAGGGTGACCGGTACTTCGAAAAGCGCGGCACGTTCTCCAACGTCCATGGCCGCGGGTACGACCTCACACTCATCGAGGCCGAGGTGCTCGACAGCCTCGAGCTCCCGACCGGCCGGCTCGCGCCGGAAGAGGCCCGCAGAAACGTGCTCACCCGCGGAATCGACCTCAACGCGCTCGTCGGCAAGCCGTTCACCATCGGAGACGTCCAGTGTCTCGGGCAGCGGCTGTGCGAGCCGTGCGCGCACCTCGAGCGCCTGACCGCAAAGGCGGGAAAGCCCGGCACCTTGCGAGCACTCATCCACAAGGGAGGCCTACGCGCCGATGTCCTCACCGACGGAGAAATCCGCGTCGGCGACGACATCACAGCCCGCTGACCGAAGACGCAGAGACGGACGCGCGCTCGCCCCCAAGCTGCTGGGACCGACAGCGTCGGCTGCGGCATAACGCCTGCTGTTGCTCTGAGGCACATGCGAACGTCTGGGCTCGCTTGCCAGAGACGCTCGCTCGGGACGGTGCGACGCGAGGTCGCACGCAACGAGTGAACACGCAAGATTGGAGGCTCGGCTGATGTCGTAGAGCGCTGTTCCAGGTCCGTGCTCGATGGCCTGTCCCCACCCTCAA
>JBOGYU010000291.1:0-6111 GCA_050696935.1 Solirubrobacteraceae bacterium
TCCGAGGCGGCGGCGGCAGCCGGCTACGGCTCGCTGGCGGCCTTCTCGCGGGCGTTCGCGCGGGCGCATGCGATGCCGCCCAGCGCGTTCGCCGGCTCGGGGCGGCCCGTGGAGGTCGAGGCGCCGAATGGCATCCACTTCCATCCGCCCGCCGGCCTTCTGATCCCGGGCGCGCGCGACCCCGTGGCCCGGCGCGACCTCACCGAGCGCATGGTCTCCCACCACCTCGACCGCGTGCGCGAGCTGCTCGGGGCCGCCGCCACGCTCCCGCCCGCCGAGCTCGACCGCCCGCTGCGGCCCGGCTTCGTCGCCGTCTGGTTCGAGGGCGAGGAGGCGAGCGCCGCGCAGATGGCGGAGAGGCTCGTCTTCACGCTGGAGATCTGGGTGGCGGCGATCACGGGCGAGCCCGCGCCCTCGCCGGGCGGCGGGGACCTGCTGCGCCGCTTCGAGCGCGCCGGGCCGGCCTTCGCCGGGGTGGCGCGCCGGATCCGCGACCGCGGCGCGTGGGACGACGCCTTCGTCGACGCCCTCTGCGAGCCGCCACAGTCCTTCACCTACGGAGGCGTGCTCTCGCACGTCCTGAGCTACGGCGCGGTCCGCCGCGAGGTGCTCGCGAGCGTGCTGGCCGAGCTGGGCGCGCGCGTCCCCTCCTCGGGCGACCCTATCGAGTGGGAGGCAGGGCGCTAGTTGGCCGCGGTGTTCGATGCTGCCCGGCGGGTCCGGCGAACGTCAACTGCCGGCTTGTAGGGCCGCGGGTCCGGGGGCCGCGTCGGGCACTGTCCTGCCTAGGGGGGACAGTGTCCCCCCAAAGCAGGACGGTAGCCCGCGACCACCTCCGAACCCGCCTCCTTCAATGCTGCAGTTGACGTTCGCCGGGTGCCCACACTGACCCCATAGGGGGCGCGGGGGAGCGGGGTGGCGGCCGATGATCGGCGCATGCGCCGAATCGCCCCCGTCGCCGCGTGCATCCTCGCGCTCGCGCTCGGCCCGGCCGCCTCCTCCGCCTCCGCCGACGTCCTGCCTCCGCCGAAGGGCAAGGTCTACACGGGTGTGAGCGGGACGAAGTCCGTGAGCTCGTTCAAGGGCGAGGTGGGCCGGCACCCGTCGGTGTTCGGCTTCTTCACGTGGTGAAGGGGTCCGTGGAGTGGATCTACGACTCGGTCGAGCGGTCGGACTCGCGGCTGATGCTCCACGTCTCCACGCAGGACGGCTACGGGACGCCGGAGGCGTGGACGCCGCGCGAGATCTCCCGCGGCCTCGGCGACGGCTACCTGGTCAACACGAACCAGCGGATCGCCGAGCACGGCCGGCCGACGTACGTCCGGCTCCTGGCCGAGATGAACCAGGCCAACAACGGCTACTGCGCCTACAACCAGAACGGCACGTCGCGCGGGCCGTCGCACTCGACCGCCGCGTTCAAGCAGGCCTGGCGGCGCGCGACCCTGATCCTCCGCGGAGGGCCGGTGGCACAGATCGACGCGAAGCTGCGGGCGCTCGGCATGCCGCGCGTGCAGAAGGGCCCGGCCGAGCTGCCGCGGCCCGAGATCGCGATGATGTGGGTGCCGCAGGTGGCGGGCACGCCGGACATCCCCGGCAACTCCGCGCGCGCCTACTGGCCCGGCTCCAGGTACGTCGACTGGGTCGGGACCGACTTCTACGCCCGCTTCCCGAACTTCAGCGGCCTCGAGCGCTTCTACGACGACTTCGGCGGCAAGCCGTTCGTGTTCGCCGAGTGGGCGCTGTGGGGGCGCGACGACCCGGCCTTCGTGCGCCGCTTCTTCGACTGGGTCGAGCGCCACAAGCGCGTGAAGATGCTGCTCTACAACCAGGGCAACCTGGCGAGCGCCCCGTTCCGGCTCAGCCGCTACCCGGCGAGCACGGCGGCGATCCGGAAGGCGCTCAAGAAGCCGCGGTACCTCGGGCTGCCGTGACCAGGCAGCCCTCGAGGTGGTCGTCGACCAGGCCGCACGCCTGCATCAGGGCGTAGGCGGTCGTCGGGCCGACGAACCGGAAGCCGCGGCGCTTGAGCTCCTTCGCCATCGCGGTCGACTCGGGCGTGACCGCCGGGATGTCCTGCATCCGCCGCGGCCGCGGCCGCGGCGGCGGCGCGAACGACCACAGCAGCTCGCCCAGCGGCACGTCGAGCGCGGCCGCGGCCCGTGCGTTCGCGATCGTCGCCTCGATCTTCGCGCGGTTGCGGACGATCCCCACGTCGCCGAGCAGCCACGCCACGTCGTCCTCGCCGAACGCGGCCACCCGCTCGATCTCGAACCCCGCGAAGGCGGCGCGGAACGCCTCCCGCTTGCGCAGGATCGTCAGCCACGAGAGGCCCGACTGGAACGACTCCAGGCACAGCTTCTCGAACAGCGCGCGGTCGTCGTGCACCGGCTGGCCCCACTCGTCGTCGTGGTAGCGGATGTACTCGGGCGTCGACGTCGCCCAGCCGCACCGCCCGTCGACGAGGCTCACGGCGCGAGCGCCTCGATCAGGTCCGGCGGCCCCGTGAGCACCGGCGTGGTGATGCCGCGGGCGGTGAACTCGCGCAGCCGCTCGCGCATCTCGTCCGGCTCGCCGAGGATGAAGATCTCGCGGATCAGCTCGTCCGGCACGGCGGCCACCGCCCGCTTGCGGTCGCCGGAGCGCCACGCGGCGACCATCGGGCCGATCGCCTCGCCCCATCCCAGCGCGCGGAAGAACGCCTCGTAGACCGGGACCGTCGCGTACGCGGCGAACATGAAGCGCGCTACGTCGAGCTCCGGCAGGCAGAAGAAGCGGCAGATGACTTCGGTCTCGCCGCGGCCCGCCGCCGCCTCGCCCTCGCGGACGCGCGCGACGACGTGCTCGACCGCCGACAGCGGCGTGAAGTTCACGAACGTCCCGTCGCCCACCTCGCCGCCCAGGCGCAGCATCCGGTCGCGCAGCGCCGCGACGGCGATCGGCACCCGGTGCGCCGGCGGCGCCTCGAGCTTGAAGCCGCCCGGTCCGCGCCCGCCGCCGAGCACGGTCCGCAGCACGCCCACGGCGTCTCGCACGCGCGTCAGCGGCCGCTCGAACGGCGTCTGGTTCCAGCGCTCGACGATCACGTCGGACGACGCGCCGAGGCCGAGCACGAACCGCCCGCCGCTGGCGTCGGCGAGCGCCGCGGCGTGCTGGGCGAGCACCGCCGGGCCGCGCGTGAACGGGTTCACCACCCCGGTGCCGAGCCGCATCCGCCCGGTCCACGCCGCGGCGAGGGCGAGCGGCGTGAAGCCGTCCGCTCCGTTCGTCTCGCCCGTCCACAGGTCGTCGTAGCCGGCGGCCTCGGCGCGGCGCACGAGCGGCTCGTGCGCGGCCAGCGGGACGCCGGAGAACGGGAGCGTCAGGCCCCATCGCAGCTCGGCCACGCGGGCACCCTATAGGCTCGCTCTCCACATGAACGTCGGCCGGCTGGGAAGGGGTGAGCTCGTCGCGGCGGCGGGCGGGCTGCTCCTGGTCGTCTGCCTGTTCCTGCCCTGGTACGAGACGAGCCCCGACAACGCGAACGCGATGATCGACGGCACGCGGGGCGCGCTCAGCGGCTGGGAGGTGCACGGCGTCCTACGCTGGCTACTGCTCGCCGCCGCCGCGGCGCCCCTCATCCTGATCTGGATCATCGTCCGCGACCACGAGCTGTCGTGGTCGCGCGGCGAGATGACCGCGGTGGCCGCGATCGCCGCCTTCGGGCTGCTCGCCTACACCGGCCTGCTCGACCGGCCCGGCTCGCCGTCCGGCGCGATCGCGCTCCAGCCCGGGTTCTTCGGGGCGCTGGCCGGCACCGTCCTGATGATCGCCGGCGGCGCCATGCGTGCCGCCGAGTCCGAAACCGCGAGAAGGCCTCCGGGGGTCCTGAGATGAGCTCCGCTCCAGTCGATCGCAACCTCGCGCTCGAGCTCGTGCGCGTCACGGAGGCCGCCGCGCTGTCGGCGGCGCGGCTGGTCGGGATGGGCGACAAGGAGGCCGCCGACCAGGCGGCGGTGGACGGCATGCACGCCGTGCTGCACACCATCCACATGGACGGGGTGGTGGTGATCGGCGAGGGGGAGAAGGACGAGGCGCCGATGCTCCACAACGGCGAGCAGGTGGGCGACGGCTCGCCGCCGGAGGTCGACATCGCCGTCGACCCGCTGGAGGGCACGCGGCTGACGGCGCGCGGCATGCCGAGCGCGCTCGCCGTGATCGCGCTGTCCGAGCGCGGCACGATGTTCGACCCCGGGCCGTGCGTCTACATGGAGAAGATGGCGGGAGGGGAGCACATCGCGGACCTGCTCGACCTCGACCGGCCCCTGGGGAAGACGATCGAGCTCGTCGCCGAGCGCAAGGGCACCGACGTGCGCGACGTGATGGTCGTGGTGCTCGACCGCCCGCGCCACGAGGACGGCGTCCGGCAGATCCGCGAGTCCGGCGGCCGCGTGCGGCTGATCACCGACGGTGACGTCTCGGCCGCGCTGCTGGCCGTCGCTCCGGACCGGCCCGTGGACCTGCTGTGGGGCATCGGCGGCACGCCGGAGGGCGTGATCTCCGCCGCCGCACTCAAGTGCTACGGCGGCGGCCTGATCGGGCGCCTGTGGCCGCGCGACGACGACGAGCGCAAGGCGGCGGAGGACGCCGGCTATGACGTCGACCGCGTCCTGACCCAGGACGACTTCGTGCGCGGCGACAACTGCTTCTTCTCGGCCACCGGCGTGACCGACGGCGACGTGCTGGAGGGCGTCCGCTACGAGGGCGCGCGCGGCGCGACGACCGAGTCGCTGGTGATGCGCAGCCGCTCGGGGACGGTCCGGCGGATCAACGCGCGGCACGACCGTGACAAGCTGCGCGCGATCAGCGGCGCCAGGTACGGATAGCGAGGACGGCGGCGGCGACGACCGCCGCGGCGAGCGCGGCGACCACGGCCCACGGCGTCTCGCCGACGTTCTGGGGCCTGCTGTCCGGCGGTGCGAAGCGCCCCACGGCCGACTCCTCCAGCTCGCGCAGGGCCAGCGAGCGCAGGAAGCCGTGCGTGACGAGGACGTGGATGCGCGACTGCGTCGCCTTGTAGAGCCAGCGGGCGATCGAGTGCGCGATCGCGGGGTAGAAGTTCGCGACCTCCACCTCCACGTGGGCCTGCGCGGGGCCGGTGCGGCGGACGTCGATCTCGAGGTACCCCTCGTCGTGCCTGGCGACGAGCACGCCGTCGCGGATCCGCCAGCGCACCACGCCGCGCTCGTCGGCGATCTCGTACTCCGGTGCGCCGAAGCGCAGCAGCACGAACGGGCGGCGCAGGAACACGACCTTGCGCTCGGTTTCCGTGTACTCCACGCGGATCAGCCCGAGCGAGACGCGCGAGAGGTACCTCCAGTACGTGCGTGCGAGGCGCTCGAGATGGGTCGGCGTCCACAGCGCCGTGAGGTCGTCCTCGGGCAGCGAGACGTAGGCGGCCTGGATCGAGCGCACGCCGCCGCGCGCGTCCATCACCGTGTGGTCCTCTGGCTCGGTGATGAGCGCGGTGACGGGAGCCCTCATGGAGGGATGATCCCGCGCCGGGCTAGTGGATGCGCACGGCACCGACACGGTCGGTGTGCTCGAAGCCGAGCGCTTCGGCGGTCGCCGAGGTGAGGTCCCAGCGGGTGCCGCGGCGGAACGGGCCGCGGTCGACGACCGGGACGGTGATCGTCCGGCCGCGGTACAGGAGCGCGACCTGCGTGCCGCAGGGCAGCCGCTTGTGCGCCACGCCGACGAGCGAGCGGGTCATCTTCTGCCCGCACGCCGTCCGGCGCCCGTAGAAGCCGGGGCCGTACCACGTCGCCTGCGCCGGCCGGTGGACTGTGACCGTCACCTCGGCGGAGGCGCTCGCCGTGGTGGCGGCGCCCGGGCGGGGGAGCACGGCGCGGACGCGGTGACGGCCGTTGCGGTCGGCGCGCCAGCGGGCGAGATAGCTGCCGTCGCCGGCGACGGTGGCGGTCGCGACGGCGATCCACGCCTGGCCACGCTCGTCGAAGCGCTCCACCGTGACGGTGCGCCCGGCCTCGGCGGCGGGGACGCTTCCGCGGAAGCGCGCGACGCGCCGGAGCATCGTGCCGGCCCGCGCCGTGATCGCCACGCTGCCCTCGGCGC
>JBOGYU010000292.1:0-6095 GCA_050696935.1 Solirubrobacteraceae bacterium
CGGTGCCGCCGCGCGCGCCGAGGGCGAGGATCTCGTCGGCCCGGGCGCCGACCGGGCGGCCGGCCATCGCGTCGAGCGTGAGCCGCCGAAGGGCCGGGGGCAGCGCCGCGAGGCGGGCGACGTCCGGCTCGGGGACGATCAGGTCGTCGAGCACGGCCGCCTCGTCGCGCAGCAGCGCGAGCGTGCGCAGGACGTTGTCCTCGGCGGCGGGGTGGATCGCGCGCAGCGCGGGCAGCAGCTCGTGGCGGACGCGGTTGCGGGCGAACGACGGGTCGTCGTTGGTCGGGTCCTCGCGCCACGTCAGGCCGCGCTCGCGACAGTGCGCGGCGGTCTCCTCGCGCGTGGTGGTGAGCAGGGGGCGGATCAGCCGGCCGTCGCGCTCGGGCATCCCGAGCAGCGCCCGCCGCCCGGGCGAGGCGGCGAGCCGGTACAGGACGGTCTCGACCTGGTCGGATGCCGTGTGGCCGGTGGCGATCAGCCCGTCGAGGCGCTCCGCTTCCGCGTAGCGGACGTCGCGCGCCCACGCCTGCAGGTTGCCCTTCGGCCGGCCCGGGCGGCGGACCTCGAGCGGGACGCCGAGCCGCTCGCACAGTGCGGCGCAGTGCTGCTCCTCGCCGTCCGCCGAGTCGCGCAGGCCGTAGTTGACGTGCAGCGCCGTGACCTGTCCGGCGAGGCGCACGGCGAGGTCGAGCAGGCAGACGGAGTCGCGGCCGCCAGAGAGCAGGACGACGACGCGGCCGCGCAGCAGCCCGCCGGCGCGGACGCGCTCCTCGACCGGGGTCACGGGCCGAGCCCCAGTCCGCCCCTCATCGGCCGCGCCCTCGTCCGCGGCGGTCATGAGGGCCTCGCCAGGAACAGGTCGGTGGCCTCGCGGAACCCCTTCAGCTTCACCTGGCCGATCGGCTCGAACGCGAGGTGGCGCCCCGCGGCGTCCACGACCGGCCGGGTGACCAGCACCTCACCCCCGGCCGCCCGGGCCCCGACGCGAGACGCGAGGTTGACGGCGCGGCCGTAGTAGTCGCCGTCGCGGTAGAGCGCGTCGCCGGCGTGGACGCCGATGCGCGGCAGCGGACGGCGGGTGCCGTGGAACTCCTGGAAGCCCACGGCCCAGTCCACGAGCGCGTTCGGGTCGGCGCCGACCACCATCACCTCGTCGCCGATCGTCTTGATCACGCGCGCGTCCTCGGGCAGCGTCTCCTCGACGGACTCGACGAAGCGCTCGACGACGTCGACCGCCTCCTCCTCCCCGGCCTCCTCGGTCAGCCGCGTGTAGCCGGCGAGGTCGGCGAAGGCGATGCCGACGCGCAGGCGGCCGATGTCGGCGCTGGGGGCCTCGACCTCCAGGTGGCCGACCACGTCCTGGCCAACGAAGTGCTGGAGCGCGCGCTGGTGCACGTGATCCATGATCGGGGACGCGAGCGGTAGCAGCTCGGCGGCCAGCCCCTCCATCGCCTCGGCCATCTCGAGCCCGGGCACGCCGTCGCGCATCAGCGGCTCGTGGACGTAGAGGTGGAAGAGCTTGACCTCGGCGTCGGCGATCTGCGCGAGCGCCTGCCCGTAGACGCGCACGAGCTGGATGAAGGCGACGAGCGGGAAGCCGGCGTCCAGGACGGCCGACATGTAGCGCAGCAACTGGAGGTCCTCCTCCGTGATCCGCTCCAGCGTGTCGGTGGAGAAGCCCGCGGTGATCCAGATGCGCTCGATCAGCGCCGCTTCCAGCCCGCTCTCCTGCGCCGCCTCCTCGAGCGTGCGGGTGCGGGCGGGGCACGGGAAGAGGTCCTCCAGGTAGCCGTAGGCGAGCCGGCCGCTCTGGGCGGCCTCCCGCAGCTCGCCGAGCGAGTGCCCGCGCTGGCGCAGGCGGGCGACGATCCGGGCCTGCGCCACGGCGGCGGGCGTCCACTCGCCGTCGACGGGCACGACCCCGTCGCGGACCCAGCGGCGGAGGGTGCCCGGCGCGACGCCGAGCCTTCGTGCGACCTCGCTGAGCGTCAGATCCGGCATGAGACCCGTCCCTTAAATGAAAGCGGCGGGACCGCGGTCGTGGCCCCGCCGCCTGCGGGCAATGCGGCCCGCTGCCTCGGCCGGCGGCGTTCGTCAGAGGGCGACGCCTTGCGAGTGACCCATGGGCCACTCACTTCCCGGCCTATTGCCTGGTTCGGGTGCCGCAAGGTCTAGCGCGGGACGGCCGGGCTGTCAAACGGACACGACCGAGGTCGGACAATTCACGCCGCCAGGTGGGGATACTCCTCCTCGACCATGGCGCGATAGCGGGCGTATATCGGCTTCGTGATCGGGATCAGGCTGAGCGCGGCCTTCACGTCGCCGCCCGACTTGATCCGGCGGCGGGCGATCGCGACGGCGACGTTCTCCTTGCCCTGGAAGTAGCGGTTGGCCGTCTCGGACGACATCGCCATCTTCACCTTGGGCTCCCAGTCGACGTCGTCGGTCCACTCCCAGTGCAGGTTGCCGTCCTCGCCTGCGCGAACGGCGCGGATGTTGGCGACGAGGTCGACGTCGGTGAACTCGTAGCGCATCGGCACGTCGGCGTCGCGCAGCTTCGGGCCCATCTCCGGGTCCTCGCTCATCATCGAGAAGACCCGGTCCATGACCGTCCGGAACTCCTTCGGGGAGCGGAACTCGGCGCCCATGGCCTACGAGCGCCCGCCAGAGGACCCCGTTCCACCGGACGACCGCGTCCCGCCCGACGACCGCGTCTCCCCGGACGACCGCGTCTCCCCGGACGACCGCGTCCCCCCGGACGACCGCGTCGTCTTCGCGCGCGACGAGGCGGCCTTCGTGCCGGACGGCGACGCCTTGGCGCGGGAGGCGGTGCTCTTGGTCTTCGCCGCCGCCGGCCGGCCGGACGTGGTCGAGCCGGAGGACTTCGACGAGGCGCTCGTGCGCCGCGCGGGCTTCGCCGCCGCCTTGCCGTCGCCCTCGAGCGCGGCGACGCGGCGGGCGAGCGCGTCGACCTCGTCGCGGAGACCGCGGACGTCCTCCAGCAGGCGCAGGTCCTCGATCGTCTCGCGGACGCGGGCCGCGGCGTGCGCGACCTCGTCGACCAGCTCGCGCGTGCGCTTCTGCGTCCCGGCGGCACCCTCGAACGCGCGCTCGACGGCGCTCCGGAATGCGTCGGCCGCGCCGTCCTTGCCGGCCTTCTTGGATGTCTTGTCCTTCTTCGCCATGTGCGCACTCTAGTCTCCGCCGCCGTGGCCGGCGGCACGCTGCACCTGCGACCCCACGCGGAGGTCGCCGAGCGGGTCCTGCTGCCCGGCGACCCGGGGCGGGCGCTGCGGCTCGCGCAGCGGCTGCTCGACGTGCCGAAGATGCTCAACCACCACCGCGGGCTGTGGGGCTACACGGGCACGGCGGCCGACGGGCTGCCGCTGACGATCCAGAGCACCGGCATGGGCGGGCCGAGCGCGGCGATCGTGGCCGAGGAGCTCGTGACCCTCGGAGCGCGGCGGCTCGTCCGGGTCGGGACCTGCGGCGCGCTGGTGCAGAGCCTGGAGCTCGGCGCGCTCGTGATCGCCGACGCGGCGCTCCCTGAGGACGGCGCCAGCCGAGCCCTCGGGGCCACACGGCCCCTGCCGGCCGACCCGGAGCTGCTCGCCGGGCTCCAGAGCGCCGGCGGCACCACCGGCCTCGTCGTCTCCGCCGACCTCTTCTACGACCCCGACCGCGACCGCCAGGCACGCTGGACCGCCGCGGGCGCGATCGCCGTCGAGATGGAGGCCGCGGTCCTGCTCGCGGTCGCCGCCCGCCACGGCATCGCCGCCGCGTGCGTGCTCGTGGTCAGCGACCTCCTGTACGGCGACCGCCGCCGCACGATCGAGCCGGAGGCGCTCGAGCGCGCCGAGGTCGAGCTCGGACGCGCCGGCGCCGCGGCGGTCGGCGCCTAGGAGGCCGCCTTCTTGCGCGTCGTCTTCCGCTTCGGTGGCGGCTCGTCGACCTTCAGGCGCTCCTGCTCGCGCGGCACCTGCGGCGACGCCGCGTTGAGCGCGGTGGCGAGGTGGGAGATCTCGTGCGCCAGCTTGGTGAGCTGCCCCTCGAGCGCGCCCAGCCGGTCGTCGAGCCCGCCGGCCGGCTGCGCCAAGCCGGCCAGGCGCTGGTCGAGCCGGTCCACCGCCTCCTCGATGCCCTCCATCCGCTGCGACACGGATCGCAGGCGGCGCGTCAACCGCTCCACGTCGGCGGCCGACGGCAGGTTGAGCGCGCCCAGCGCCGCCTCCTGTGCCTGCACCGCCCGCTCGCGCGCGTCGAACGCGCGCGTGATCGCGGAGTTCACGAGCGGGTTCTCCAGCAGGTCCTGGGCGAGCTTGCCCAGCGCGTCCTCGCCCTGCTTCGCGAGCCGGTCGCGGAGCCCGGGGCCGCTCTCGTCTGCCATGGTGTCCTCCAGGAGGGATGTTCGTGGTCGGTCGCGGCGGGGAAGCTAGCGCACAGCTCCGGAGCGGCCGTCGCACCATGCCAGAACGCCGAGACTAACCCTCGACTGGAGGGTTATCCGATACGAATGTCCATTGAACTGCGACGAATGACCGCAAGACAATGGATGGTTAATCGTTCGAGATTGCACGTTGCCCCATGCGACCGCTAGCCTCAGAGCCAGTTCAGAGGGCCGCGCACCCGGCACCCGAGGGACGTCGAGCCCACGCCGGGACCGCTGGAGGGGGCTCTTTCCGGGGATGACAGGCCGCAAGCTTCTCATCGCGCTCGTCGCTACCGCGCTGTACGCGGCGGTGCTCGTCACGTCCGCTTCCGCCGAGATGCGGCAGCTGCGCGTGACGCTCGTGACGGGTCAGACGATGACCGTGACGGTCGACGTCCCGCCCGGCACGCCGGTCTCCCAGGTGCAGATCCCGGGTCTCCCGGCGCCCGTGCAGGAGATCGTGGACCTCGGCCCGGTGGCGACCCCCACGCCCGCGCCGACGGCCGTGCCCGAGGCGCCGACGCCCGAGGTCGAGGCGCCCGCGCCGACCCCGACGCCCGGCAACCAGCAGGGCGGCGGCGGGGACGACGGCGGTGGTGGCGGCGGCAAGACCCAGGGCACAGGCGGGCAGGGCTCCGGTGGCGGGGACGGCTCCACGCGCGCGGACGCGCCCGCGCGTGTACGCGAGGAGGCCGAGCGCGTCGGCGGCAACGTGCAGTCGGGGGCGGGCCGCGTGAAGGACAGGGCGCGCGGGCAGGCGGACGACGTCACCCGCAAGGCCCGCGAGCCGGAGGAGTCCGCGCCGACGCCCGAGAACCCGACCTTCTCGCTGGCCGAGCCCGGGCCGGCGCGGATCGGCGTCCCGAACTTCTTCATCGACAAGTTCCGGATCCCGCCGTTCCTGCTCCCGATCTACCAGGCCGCCGGAATCCAGTACGGCATCCGCTGGGAGGTCCTCGCGGCGATCAACGAGATCGAGACCGACTACGGGCGCAACCTCAACGTGAGCTCGGCGGGCGCCGTCGGCTGGATGCAGTTCCTGCCCTCCACCTGGCGCGCCTACGGTGTCGACGCCAACGGCGACGGCGTCCAGGACCCGTACAACCCGGTCGACGCGATCTTCGCCGCCGCCCGCTACCTGCGCGCCGCCGGCGCCGACCAGGACCTCCGCGGCGCGATCTTCGCCTACAACCACGCGGACTGGTACGTCGACTCGGTGCTCCTGCGCGCCCGGGTCATCGGCGGGCTGCCGAGCAACCTGGTCGGCTCGCTCACCGGCCTCACCCAGGGCCGCTTCCCGGTCCACGCCAAGGCCCGCTACGCCGGCCAGCTCGAGCGCCGCGGCAAGCGCGTCCGCCAGGGCAACGCGGCGATGGTCGTGGAGCCGACCGAGCGGCGGGGCATCCGGATCTTCGCCCGCGAGGGCTCGCCCGTCGTCGCCGTCAACGACGGCCGGATCGTCAACATCGGCCGCTCCAAGCGCCTCGGCCGCTTCATCATGCTCCAGGACGTGTACGGCAACACGTACACGTACGCGCACCTGGACCGCGTCTCCAAGCGCTACCCGGCGCCGAAGCCGCAGAAGGTCACGCGCGACCAGATCGCGGCGGAGCTCGAGCTGCCCGAGCGCGACGCCCGGCCGGCGCGCGCCGCGTCCGCCACCGAG
>JBOGYU010000293.1:0-6067 GCA_050696935.1 Solirubrobacteraceae bacterium
CGCTGGAGGAGGTCCGGGGCCTGATCGCGGAGGCGGCGCCCGGCGACGTCGCGACGGTCGGCCGGCTCCGGACGGAGGCGGGTCACGCCCTCCTGGAGTGGGGGAGGCTCGTCGACCGGCCTGCGCTGCTGGAGGAGGCGCTCGCCGAGCTCGACCGCGCGGGCAGCGGGCCGGATGCGGCGCCGGCGCTGGAGATGGCCGGCACCGCGCTCACGGAGCTCGGGCGCTACGAGGAGGCGCTCGCGCGCTTCGCGGCCGTCGCCGGTGAGGGGGACAGCGCCCCGGGGGCCCTGCTCGGGATGGGGAAGGTCTACCTGCTGCTGGGTGAGAGCTCGGAGGCGCTCGGCGCCTTCGCGCGGCTCCTGCAGGCGTGCCCAGAGCGCGACAGCATCGGGCGATGGGCACGCGCGGGCCGCGCCCTGGCGCTGCGCCGGCTCGGCGACACGGGCGCCGAGCGGGCCGCGGAGCGGGCCCTGAAGCGCTCCGACGACGCGGTCTCCTACGTGGAGCGGGGCACCCGGCACGAGTTCTTCGGAGCGCTGGACGACGCCGAGCGGGACTTCCGGACGGCGGTCGGCCTCGCGCCGAAGTGGGGAGCGGCGCACCACGTGCTCGCCCGCAACCTCGTCGAGCGCGCCGGCGAGCGGGAGGTGGAGCCCGACGTCCGGGTCGCGCGGCTGGAGGAGGCGTGCCGGCTGGCGACCGTCGCCATCGAGCGTCATCGCACCGGCGCCGCGGAGCCGCACTACCGGCACACGGCCGGGCGCGCGTACCTGCGCCTGGGCCGGAGCGGCGAGGCGATCGAGCACATGCGCGAGGCCGCGCGGATCAACCCGGGGCACGTCGGCATCCGCGAGGACCTCCACGCCGCCGAGCAGGCAGCCCAAGTCGCGCCGCAGCACTAGGGCGGCGCTACGGCAAGCTGATCCTCCGCCGCCGGGCGCCAGGTAGGCGATGTCGCCACCCATGCCGGCGACCGGCTGGGCGGCGTCGAGGTCGGCGACGGCGACCTGCAGCAGGAGCCAGCAGGCGGCGACCGCGACCGCGGGGAGCTCGAACGGCGTGAGCCGCGATCTGCGCTACAGCGCGAGGTGGGCACCGACGATCCCGGCGACGGCGCCGGTGGCCCCGATCGTGGCGATCGGCAGGTTCGGCGCGACGGCGATCAGCGTTGCGAGCGTGGCGAGGCCGGCAAGCTGCCGTCCGGACCCTACACAGTCCGTAACAGGCTGTGTAGACTGTCCGTCAATGGGAAGCCGGATCAACGTGTCCCTGGACGACGAGTACTCGGACAAGCTCGCAAGGCTTGCCGAGCGAATGCACGTCCAGGAGGGCACGCTGGCGAGGTCGCTGCTCTCGACCGCGCTCGACGGCGCCGACCCGGACGCCGAGCACATCGTCGAGCTGCTCGACGCCACTCCAGGCGCGTATGAACGCACCCAGGAAGGTCTCGCCCAAGCGCGGCGCGGCGAGGGCGTCGCGCTCGACGAGCTCGAGTAGCGCGGGTGGCGCGGGTCCTCCTGACACCGCGCGCCGTCCAGGACCTGCGCGGGCTGATCGACGCACTCGGGCTGCCACCGAACGCGATGAGCCGCGTGCAGCGGACGCTACGCACGCTGGAACGGTTCCCGCTCGCCGGCCGGGCGCTCACCGGCCGCTGGGAGGGCACGCGGTTCCTGGTCGGGCCATGGCCGTGGATGATCCTCGTCTACACCTTCGACGAACCCGACGACGCGGTATACGTCGTCGCCGTCCACGACGCCCGCAGCTCCTCGTCGGCCGCTCACTCCCGCTGAGTGCGCCGGCGTGGTCACGAGTCCGTGACACGAGCCGTCGGCGTGGGCGGCTAGCGTCCGCCGCGCCCATCCAACGACATGTCCGGGAGGCAACATGTCCACGCGTTCCGCTGCTTCGGCCCGACCTGGGCCGCTGATCGTCGCGCTGCTCGCGCTCGCGGTGCTGTTGTCGCTCGCGCCGGCCGCCGCGCAGGCCAAGGCAGGCGACGATCTGCACGTCATGTCCTTCAACCTGCGCTTCGCCAGCGACACGCCGCCGAACTCGTGGCCGGAGCGGCGGCCGGTCGTGCGGGACCTACTGCGTCGTGAGCGCCCGCAGCTGATCGGCACGCAGGAAGGGCTGTACGAGCAGCTGCGCGACATCCAGGCCGATCTGCCGTCGCACTACGACAGCATCGGCCAGGGGCGCGACGGCGGCTCCCACGGCGAGGCGATGCAGATCTTCTACGACGCCCGCCGGCTGGACCCGCTCGAGTACGACCACTTCTGGCTGTCGGACACGCCCGACGTCGTCGGCTCGAAGACGTGGGGCGGATGCTGCCCGCGCATGGTGACGTGGATCCGCTTCCTGGACCGGCGGACCGGCACGCAGCTCTATGCCGTCAACACGCACTTCGAGGCCTTCGACGCTACGGCGCGCGAGAACTCGGCCCATCTCCTGCTCGAGCGGATGGAGGACTTCGACCCCACCCTGCCCGTCGTCGTTACCGGCGACTTCAACGAGCCGGCGAGCCCCGGCCGCACCGTCTACGACCTCCTCGTGACGAACGGCCCGCTCCTCGACAGCTGGGAGGAGGCGGAGAAGCGCAGCGCGCTGTTCGCGACGTTCCACGGGTACCGGCCGCTCGTACCGGACGGCGATCGCATCGACTGGATCCTGACCACCCCGGGGACGACGACGCTCTCCGCGAAGATCAACACCTTCGAGCAGGACGGCCAGTTCCCCAGCGATCACCTCCCCGTGCAAGCCGTCCTCCGGCTTCCCGCCGGCTGAGGCGGTTCGGGCGTCCGGTTCGCGACAGCGGGCCGGGCGCCCGGTCAGCCGGGGTCAGGTACCGCTCAGGCCCACGGATGCGCCGATCACGCCCGCGCCGACCATGAACATGGTCGCGAAGCGCATCCTGCCCGGCGTGAGCCACGAATAGCGTCGCGTGGCGAGCCACGTGCGGATGCCGGTGGCTCCCGCCGCGGCGGTCGTCACCCCCATCATGCACTGAGCGCACACAACGAGGAGTCTAGACGCGATTGCCGCGCCGGGCGGCCGGCGCCCTGACCCGCTCCGGCAGCTCGAAGCGCTCGAAGACCTCGGGCGTGAGGAAGGTCGTGATGTCCGCGATCCGAGTGTCGCGCAGCGTGAGCAGGTTGACGCCGTGCGGGACGTACGTCCGGTTCTCCGGGTCCCAGAAGTAGTGGCCGAACGCGAGCTGTCCGTTGGCGCCCACGGGGACGAGGAGGGAGCGATTCCCGCTCGCGAGCGGGAAGTCCCCGAGGAAGTCGGCCACCGCGTCGCGGCCGCGGTACCAGGTCGGTCGCGGCGGCATCGTGATCGTGGCGTCCTCGGCGAGCAGCGCCACGACGGCGTCGACGTCGCCGGTCTCCCAGGCGTGCACGTACCGGTCGACGATCTCGCGGAGGCGCTCGTCGCCGAGCGCGGCCAGCGCGGCCTGCTGGCTCTGGTCGGGCACCCGCTCGTCGATGGCCCTGTGGGCGCGCTGCAGGGTGCTGTAGACGGAGGTCGGCGTCGTGTCGAGGGTGTCGGCGACCTCGCCGGCCGAGAAGCCGAGCACGTCGCGCAGGATCAGCACCGCGCGCTGTCTGGGCGGGAGGTGCTGGAGTGCCGCGATGAACGCCAGCTCGACGCTCTCGCGCTGCTCGTAGCGAGCCTCGGGCCCGGCCACGCCGGCCTGGAGTCCGAGCCGGGCGTCCGGGTAGGGCTCGACCCACACCGACTCGGTGAGCGGCTCGGCGGGCGCGGCGTGGGGGTCGGCCGCCGGGCCATAGTCGATCGGCAGCACCCGCTTGGGCCGGCGCTCGATCAGCTTCAGGCAGGCGTTGGTCGCGATCCTGTAGAGCCAGGAGCGCAGCGAGCTCCGGCCCTCGAACCGTGGCAGCGCCCGCCACGCGTTCGTCAGCGCGTCTTGCAGCGCATCCTCGGCATCCTGCGCCGAGCCGAGCATCCGGTAGCAGTGCGCGAGGAGCTCGGCCCGGTACGGCTCGACCAGTCCGTGGTAGGCGGCGTCGCCGGTCATCGGTCACCCGCGCGCTTGGGCTGCCAGAAGGCGATCTCGCCCGCCTCGGGCGTCGCGACCACGCTGCGCCAGCCGGCCGGGCCCTCGCGCGGCTCGAGCAGCACCGAGGCGCCCAGCCGGCCCGCGCGCTCGGTGATCTCGTCGATCTGCTCGACCGCGACGTAGGGAAGCCACAGCGCGCGCCGGGTCCCGCACTCCACGATGCCGCCGTCCAGACCGGCGCCCAGCTCGAGCGCCAGGTAGGAGCCGCACTTGGCTTCGATCCGCTGCGGGCGCCAGCGCAGCAGCTGCGAGTAGAACGCGGTCGCGCGCGGCAGGGCGCCCGTGTGCAGCTCGAGGTGGACGACGGGGTGCGGGCTCACAGGCGATACGACCTCCTAGTTTCCGCCTTCGCCTTCAAATGCGGGGACCGCTCGCCTCAGCGCGCCCTCGCTCGTCCGCCGGCGGCCGGGCAGCGCCAGCGCGACCGTCGCCCCCGCCAGCGCGAGTGCGGCGCCGACGCCGATCGCGGGTGCGAACCCGTCGACGAACGCGGCCGCGGAGGCGTAGCTGCCCGCGCCCGCGAAGACCGCGACGACGACCGCGATCCCGAACACGCCGCCGAGCTCGCGCATCATGCTGTTGGTGCCGGCCGCCTTCCCGATCGCCTCCGTCGCGACCGAGCCGACCGCCGAGTTCTGCGCAGCGGGGATCGCCATCGAGATGCCCACGCCGGCCACGATCAACGGTGCGAGCATGCTCGAGTACGCGAGGCCGGGCTCGGCGATCAGCGCCAGCCACGCCATGCCCAGCGCTTGCAGCGACAACCCGGCCACCATGAGCGGCCGCTCGCCGGTCCGATCCGCCAGGGCGCCGGCGATGGGGGCCACGGTGATGAAGGTGGCCGTCCAGGGCATCAGCCGCAGGCCGGCGTCGAGCGGACCGTAGCCGAGCCCGATCTGCAGGAACTGCGCGAAGAAGAACACGGCGCTGAACAGCGAGGCGAACGTGAAGAACATCGCCGCGTTGCTCGCCGAGAAGGCGCGCGACCGGAAGAGGCGCATCGGCAGCATCGGCTCGCGAGCGCGCAGCTCCCAGGCGACGAAGGCCGCCACGAGCAGCGCTCCGACCGCCAGCGCCGCGACCACCTCCAGGCTTCCCCAGCCGGCCCCGTTGCCCCGGACCAGGCCCCAGACGAGCCCGAGCGCGCCGGCCGTGACCAGCGCGAGGCCGGGAATGTCGAGGTTCGTGTCAGGCCCGCGGCTCTCCCGGATCCGGGAGAGCACCAGCGGGATGGCGATCAGGCCGATCGGGACGTTGAGCCAGAAGATCCACTCCCACTCGAGGCCCTCCACCACGGCGCCGCCCACGAGCGGCCCGGTCGCGACGGACACGCCGGTGACCGCGCTGAAGATCCCGATCGCCGCCCCCCGCCGCTGCGGGGGGAACGCCGCGCTCAGCAGCGCCAGGCCGAGCGGCATCACCAGCGCCGCGCCGACGCCCTGCGCTGCGCGCGCGGCGATCAGCCAGCCGACGTCGGGGGCCAGCGCGCACAGCGCCGACGCCGCCGTGAACAGGGCCAGGCCGGCGGCATACAGATTGCGACGCCCGTAGCGGTCGCCGAGCGCCGCGGCCGTGATCAGCAGCACGGCAAAGCTCAGGTTGTAGGCGTTCACCGTCCATTCGAGCGCCTCGACGGAGGCGCCGAGGTCCACCCGGATCGTGCTCAGCGCGGTCGCCACGACGAGGGTGTCGAGCACTACCAACGAACCGATGCCCGTGAGGGCGATCACCCAGCCGGTCTTCTGTCTCATGCTCATGTAGATCCGGCAGCAGGCGGGAATCCATCGCTGACTCCTCGGAACGCGATGTGGGCGACTGAGAACGGCGGGCGCGCCGGGTGGCGGGCCCGCCGTTCCGGCGTTCAGCGCTTGAGCGCGACCTTGGCGCGGATCGTGCGCGTGTCGTCGGCGGTCGCGATCCTCGTGACCGCGGTCGCGGTGAAGCGGCGGATGCGGGCCTGGCGCATCCCCGCCAGCAGGT
>JBOGYU010000294.1:0-6054 GCA_050696935.1 Solirubrobacteraceae bacterium
ATCGTCACCGCCGCCTGCCTCGCGCTCGTGCTCGCCGGCGGCGTCGCCAACCGCGTCTCGGCGCTCCTGCTGCCGCCCGAGCTCGAGCCCGTCAGACTCCCCGGCGTGCCCGGGATCCGGGTCCCGCCGGCCGAGGCGCGGGCGCTGCCGCCGATGGTCGCGCTCGTGCGGCGGCTCGTGCCGCCCGGCGAGCCCGTGTACGTCGCCCCCCGGCGGTCCGACCTCGTGACCCTGACCAACCCGCTGATCCACTTCCTCGTCCGCCGCCCCAACGTCCTGCGCCGCGACGTGCTGCTGCAGGCGCGGCCGGAGGAGCAGGCCCGGATCGTCGCCGCGCTCGAGCGCACGCGGCCGCGCGCGGTGATCCGCTGGCTCGACCCGCTGTCCTCGCGGCCTGAGCCCAACAGGCGCGGGCGGACGAGCGGCTCGACCGCGCTGGACGAGCACCTCGAGATCGCGTACCGGCCGGCGGCGCGCTTCGGCGCCTACGAGGTGCTGGTGCCGCGATGACACGGGGCCACGATCGGTGGCGGGCCGCGGTGACCCGCGCCGCCGTCATCCTCCTCGCCCTCGCCGCGAGCGTCTGGCTCGCGCTCGGCGTGCAGGCCACCCGCGCCGAGAACGAGCTGTCGGACCTGGTCGCGCAGGAGAACGTCCCCGGGCCGGAGGAGCTCGCGCGCGGCGACGAGCTGCGGCGCGAGGCCGAGCGCTTCGTCCCCGGCCGGCGGCCCTCGATGATCGAGGCCACGCTGCGCATCCAGGGGAACGACCACGCCGGGGCGATCCGGTTGCTCCAGGACGTCGTCCGGGACGAGCCGGAGAACGGCGAGGCGTGGCTGCTGCTCGCCCGCGCCGCCGAGGGCGAGGACCCCGAGCTCGCCGAGCGCGCTATGGCCCGTGTGCGCGAGCTGGCACCGCCGGTTCCACCTCCCGGCTGAGCCGCCTTCCCGCCACGCGCGTCACGAGGTACAGCGGCCGCTGCAAGGTCTGCTCGTGCACCCGCGCGACATAGCGGCCCAGGATCCCCAGCCCCACGAGCTGGACGCCGCCGAGGAACAGCACGGAGATCAGGATCCACACCCCCAGGCTCGCGGTCACCCAGCCCGCCGCGGTGGCGACCAGGATCAGCAGCGCCGCGACGCTCGAGAGCAGCGCGGTGGCCGTCCCGAGGTAGGTGGCGAGCGCGAGCGGCACGTCGGAGAACGACGTCACCGCCTCCAGCGCGAGCCGGAACAGCGACCGGTACGAGGCGCCCCGTCCCGCGGCGCGCCCCGCGCGCCGGTACTCGATCGGCACCTGCTCGTAGCCCACCCACGCGACCATCCCGCGCAGGAAGCGGCGCCGCTCCGGCATCCCCCGCAGCGTGTCCACCACCCGGCGGGTCATCAGCCGGAAGTCCCCCGCCTGGCCCTGGAACGGCGTCCGCGCCAGCCGCCCCATCACCTGGTAGAAGGCGGTCGCCAGCGTGCGCTTGACCCAGCTCTCCTCGCGGCCTATCCGCCGCGCGTAGACGACGTCCGCACCCTCCTCGGCCAGCCGCAACATCTCCGGGATCAGCTCCGGCGGGTCCTGGAGGTCGGCGTGCATGAGCACCACGTGGTCGCCTCGCGCGTGGTCGAGGCCCGCCGACATGGCGACCTCCATCCCGAAGTTGCGCGAGAGCTGCACCAGGACGATCCCCGGCTCGCGCGCGGCGAGCTCCTCGACGATCGCCGCCGAGCGGTCGCTGGAGCCGTCGTCGACGAACACGATCTCGTGCGGGATGCCGTCGAGGGCGGAGCGCACCCGGCGGTGCAGCTCCTCCAGGACGCGCTCCTCGTCGAGGACCGGCACGACGACGGAGACGCTCATGCCGCCCGGCACACCGTCCCGATCGAGACACCCGCGGGGAACCGCGCGCCGCGGGCGATCAGCGCCGCCTCCGCGCGCATCGGCAGCTCCAGCAGCCGGTTCAGCGGCCCCTCGGTGAGCTCGTAGTCCGACCCGCGATGGCGACCGAGCGCGCGCACGAGCGCGATCGGCGGCAGCAGCAGCGCGTTGAAGTAGGTGATCAGCTCCGGCCGCCAGCCGGCGCCCGCCAGCCGCGAGCGCAAAGAAGGCGCGGTGTAGCGCCGTAGGTGGTGGTGGGAGTCGTCGTGCCGGGACCACAGCCATCTGTAGGCCGGCACGGTCACCACGAGCAGCGCGCCCGGGGCGGCGACGCGGCGCAGCTCGGCCGCGGCCAGGTCATCGCGCTCCACGTGCTCGAGCACGTCCGTGGCCAGGATGAGGTCGAACGCCCCGTCTCCGAACGGCAGCGACTCGATCCCCGCCTCGGCGACCTCGCTCAGCCCGCGCCGCCGGCAGAACTCGATCGCGGCCCGCGACGGGTCCACGCCCTGCGCCGTCCCCAGCCTCGCGAACTCCGCGAGGTTGCGCCCCGTGCCGCAGCCCGCGTCGAGCACGCGCGGGCGCTCGGGCAGCCCGGCGCGGCGCAGGAGCGCCCACAGCACCGCGCGGCGCCCCCGGAACCACCAGTGCCCGTCCTCCAGGTCGTAGAGCTGCTGGTAGACGTGCTCCTCCAAGGCCCGAGATCGTATGCTCTCGCGCTCCGTGCGCCGTCCCACCCTCACGGCCGCGGCCGTGTACGCACTGCTGGCGCTGGCGCTCGTCGGGCACGGCCTGATCCCGGGCCGGACGCTGTCGGCCTCGGACTACCTGTGGTCGGGCGCGCCGTGGCGGGCGGCGGCGCCCGCCGGCGTGGGCGGGCTGGGCTCGAACTACGAGCAGGCCGACGCGGTGCTCGTCTTCCAGCCGCTGGCGCAGTGGGCGCGCGGGCCGCTGCCGGACGTCCCGCTCTGGAACCCGCACGTGATGGGCGGGCGGCCGTACGTGGCCAACGCGCAGTCCGCGCTGTTCTCGCCGTTCACCTGGCCGATGCTCGTGCTGCCGTTCTGGTGGTCGCTCGGCGTGGTGGCCGCGCTGAAGCTGTTCACCGCGGCGATGGGCACGTTCCTCCTGGGCCGCGCGCTCGGCATGCGGTTCGCGGGAGCGCTGCTGGCGGGGATCGTGTTCGCCTTCGGGCTGTACTTCGTGGTCTGGCTGTCGTGGCCGCTGAGCAGCGTGTGGGCGTGGCTGCCGTGGCTGCTGCTGGCGGTGCTGACGGTCGCCCGCCGGCCGGGAGCGCTGCCGGTCGCCGGCCTGGCGCTCGTGGTCGCGCTCGAGTTCTTCGGCGGCCACCCGGAGTCGAGCTTCCACGTGCTGGCGGCCGCGAGCCTGTTCGCGCTGCTCGCGCTCTCGCGTGTCGCGCACCCTCGGCGCGCCGCGGGCCGATTGCTCGCCGGATTAGTCGCGGGCTCGGCGCTGGCGGCGGTCGCGGTCGTGCCCTTCGTGGAGCTGCTGTTGCACTCGGCCGACCTCGGCGCACGGCGGGGGCGCGAGCCGCTGCACCTCGAGCCGCGCTTCCTGCTCGGCTACGCGCTGCCCGAGTACTGGGGCCGGCCCTCGGGCCCCCAGACCGAGGGCTTCATGGTCGCCCGCGCGTTCTACGCGGGGGCGCTCCCGCTGATGCTCGCCGTATGGGCGGTGATCGCCCGGCCCACGCGCGAGCGGGTCGCGATCGCCGCCGGCGGAGCCGCCGCGGTGGCGGTGGTCGTGGGTTTCCCGGGGGTGTTCGAGCTCGTCAACGCGCTCCCCGGGTTCGACCAGGCCTACAACACGCGGCTGATCGTCGTCGCGTCGCTGGCGATCGCGCTGCTGGCCGGGTGGGGGCTCGACGAGCGTCCCCCGCTGCTCTTCGTCGGAGCGATCTGGGCGCTCCCGCTCGTGCTGGTGGTCGCGCGGGTGCCGCTCGACGACCTCGGCGAGGCGCTGTCGGTCGCCTGGGGCTTCGCCACGCCCCCGCCGCTGCCGGAGGCCGTCACGGTGCTGCGGCTGTCCGCCGCGCTGGTCTGGCTCGTGGTGGCGGGCGCCGCCGTCGTGCTCCTGTGGTGGCGGCCGCCCGCGTTCGCCGCGCTCGCCTGCGCGCTCGTCGTGGCCGACCTGTTCCGCGCCGGGATGGGCCAGAACCCGTCGATCCCCGTCGACCACGCCGAGCAGCCGGCCACGGAGGCGATCCAGCGGCTGCGGGCCGCGCGGCCGGCGCGCTTCGCCGGGCTGGCCCCGGCGGTCGGGCTCCAGCCGCTGGTGCCCGACCTGGCGATGCGCTACGGGCTCTACGACGCCCGCGGCTACGACTATCCGGTCGAGCGCCGGTTCGACCGCCTCTGGCGCGCCATGGTCGCACCGCCGGAGGGCTTCACGCCGCCGACGATGCTGGTGGAGCCGACCGAGCGGGCGCTGCGCGCGCTCGGAATGCTCGGTGTGACCGACGTCGTCCAGCCGCCCGGCGAGCCGCGCGTGCCGGGCTGGGACATCTCGTACGAGGGCGAGGACGCGCGGCTGTACGAGAACCCGTACGCGCTCCCGCGCGCCTGGGTGGTCGGCGAGCAGTGGGTGGTGCCGGACCCCGACGTCGCGCTCGCCGCGATGCTGGAGCCGGCGTTCGACCCGGCGCGGACAGCGGTGGTCGAGCGCCCGGTCCCCGGGCTCGACGGGACGGGGGACGCCCGGATCGTCCGCTACGAGCCCGACCGCGTCGAGGCCGAGGCCAGCGCCACCAGCCGCGCCCTGGTGGTGCTCTCCGACGTCCACTTCCCCGGATGGAAGGCGACGGTCGACGGCCGCGACGCTCCGGTCGAGCGCGTCGACTACCTGCTGCGCGGCGTGCCCGTCGGCGCCGGCGAGCACTCGATCGTGCTCGAGTACCGGCCGCTCAGCTGGCGGATCGGCTGGATCGTCAGCCTGCTCGCCGCCCTGACGCTCGTGTGGAAGAGTGCCCGCGGATGGGCACGATCAACCGGCTCCGGGGCCTGGCGCTGGGCGCCGCGGCGCAGCGGGCGCTCAAGCACACGGACCGCTCGCGCGGGATCTACCCGGCGCTGAGCGAGCTGGCCGGCCGCTACCGCGGCGTGTCCGACCCGCCGAACCTGACCGCGTACGAGCTGCGGGTGTTCTCCCAGAACGGCGAGGACGGCGTGCTGGCGGAGATCCTCCGCCGCATCGGGGTCGCAGGCGGCACGTTCGTGGAGTTCGGCGTGCAGGACGGCAGCGAGGGGACGACCGTGTTCCTCGCCCAGGTGCTCGGGTGGTCGGGCGCGTACCTGGAGGCCGACCCCGCCGCCTACGCCGCGCTGGAGCGCCGGTTCTCGGCCAGCCCGCGGGTGCGCACGTTGCAGGCGGCGGCCGAGCCGGACAACGTGGAGGCGCTGTTCGAGCGGGCCGGCGTGCCGGATGAGCCGGACGTCGTCTCGATCGACGTGGACGGCAACGACTACTGGATCTGGCGCGCGCTGGAGCGCTACCGCCCGCGCGTGGTCGTGATCGAGTACAACGGCGACCTGGACCCGGCCTCGCATCGCGTGATGCCCTATGCGCCCGGCTTCCGGTGGGACCACTCGAGCGGCTACGGCGCGTCGCTGGCCGCGCTCGAGGCGCTGGGGGAGGAGAAGGGCTACGTGCTGGTGCACACCGAGTCGGCGGGAGTGAACGCGTTCTTCGTGCGCTCCGACCTCGCCCGCGGCCTGCCGTCGGGCCAGGAGGTGCCGCGCCGGAGCGCCAACCACGCGCTCATGGGGCTGGGCCATCCCGCGCCGCGGCGGGAGCCGGACTGGCAATGACCCGCGCGGCCAGCGCGAGCGCGACCAGCGTGAGCGCCGGCATCTCCCAGTCCCAGTCGATGGCCGCGTGCAGGGCGAAGGCGGCGAGGGCGGCCGTCGCCGCGGGTGCCCGGGCGCGGCGGGCGGTGCCCGCGATCAGCAGGGCGAGCGCCGCCAGGCCCACCAGCCCCAGCTCCGCCCCCGTCTCCAGGTACAGCGAGTGGGCGTCGCGGACGGACTCCAGGAACGGCCGCTCGCGCAGCCAGGTCGTGCGGAAGCTGCCGCTGCCGTCCCCGATCAGCGGCTGCCCGGCGAAGCCCTCGAGCGCGACCTCCCAGTACGCGTAGCGGTTGCTCTGGGCGGACGCGAGGCGCTGGGC
>JBOGYU010000295.1:0-6049 GCA_050696935.1 Solirubrobacteraceae bacterium
GGCCGAGCGCCAGCGCACCCGCCAGCGCGGGCCCCTGCGGCCCCGGGAGCCCGTCGAGCTCGCCCAGGACCGGGCGCAGGAGGTCGGCCAGGCCGGCGAACGCCAGCTCGGACTCGGACTCGACGCCGCGCGCGCGCAGCACGGTCATGCCCTCGGCCGCCTCGGCGACGTCCTCCAGCAGTGCGCTCTTGCCGATCCCGGGGTCGCCGCGGAGCAGCAGGGCGGCGCTGGCGCCGCCTCGCGCTCCGGCGAGCAGGTCCTGGAGGCGGGCCCGCTCGGCATCGCGACCGAGCAACATCTCCCACCGATCCTACGCGGACGGGCACGCGCCCGCCGCGACCGTCTTTCAGACGAGGACCTTCTCGCGCTCCGGCTCGGCCTGCTCGTCGAGCCCCTGCACGAGGTGGCCCTCGAGCGACACGTTCGGCAGGATCCGGTCGAGCCACCGCGGCACCCACCAGGCGTGATCGCCGAGCAGCGTCACGACCGCGGGCGCGACGACGAGCCGCACGATCAGCACGTCGATCAGGATCGCCAGGCCGAGGCCGACGCCGAACATCTTGCTGATGACGTCGTTCGTGGACACGAACGCGAGGAACACCGCGGACATGATCAGCGCGGCGAACAGGATCACCTTGCCGATCCGCGCCATGCCGTGGATCACGCTCGCGCGCGGCCCGTCGCCCTCGTTGTAGGCCTCGTGGACGCGCGAGAGCAGGAACACGTTGTAGTCCATGCTCAGCCCGAACAGGATCGCGAACATCATCACCGGGATGAACGAGACGACCGGCACGCCGCTGTCGACGCCGATCAGGCTCGCGCCGATGCCGTCCTGGAAGACGGCCGTCACGACGCCGTAGGCAGCAGCGATCGACAGCAGGTTGAACACGGCCGAGACGAGCGGGATCCAGAGCGAGCGGAACGCCGCGATCAGCAGCAGCACCGAGAGTCCGATGACGACGCCGATGAACAGCGGCAGCCGCGACGAGACCTTGTCCGAGAAGTCCTCGAACCCGGCGGTGTTGCCGCCGACGTAGACCTGCAGCGGCGTGCCGGCGGTGGCCTGCGGAATCACGTCCTCGCGCAGGCGCTCGAGCAGGTCGCTCGTGCGCTCGTCCTGCGGCGCGGTCTCCGGGATCGCGAAGATCGTCGCCATCTCGCCGTCCTCGCTGGGCTGCGGCGGCGCGACGCTGGCGATGCCGGGCGTGTCCTCGATCGCGCTCTGCAGCGCGACCAGCTGCTGCTCGGTCTCGGGGGCGCCGTTCGGCGTGTCGACGGCGAGCAGGAACGGGCCGTTGTAGCCCGGGCCGAACGCCTGGCTCTGGAGGTCGTAGGCCACCCGCTGGGTCTTGCCCTCCGGCTGGTTGCCGTCGTCGGGCTGGCCGAGCCGCATGTCGGTGACCGGGAACGCGAAGACGAGCAGCACGAGCACGCCGGCGGCGATCGACAGCCACGGACGCGCCGTCACCGTCTCGCCCCAGCGCTCGAACCGCCGCGACGGCAGCACGTGCTCGGGCTTCTTCGGCTTCAACCAGCGCCCGAGCGCCCCGATCATGATCGGCAGGATCGTCAGCGCCGACACCACGACCGCGCCGACGGCGATCGCCGACGCCAGGCCGAGCTTGCCGATGAACGGGATCCCTATCACGAGCAGGCCCGCGATCGCGACCATCACGATCAGGCCCGCCGCGACGACCGACGCGCCGGACGTCGCCGCCGCCTTCGCCGACGCGTCGCGCCTGGTGTTGCCGGCGGCGGCCTGCTCGCGGTAGCGGCCGATGATCAGCAGCGAGTAGTCGATGCCCGCGCCGAGGCCGAGCATCATCGCGATGACGCTCGCGAACTGGGGCAGCGCGAGCGGCGCGGCGAGCGCAGCCAGCAGCATCTGGCCGGCCATCACCCCGAGCAGCGCGCCCACGAGCGTCGCGGCCATCGCGGCGAGCGAGCGGAAGAGCACCGTCAGCAGGATCAGCGCGATCGCCACGCCGACCAGCTCGCCGACCGGCGCCTCCTGCTCGGAGGCGAGGTCGATCAGGATGCCGCGCGCGGCGACATCGACGCCGCCCTCCTCGGCGGTCTCGGCGGCGGCCAGCAGCGCCTCGCCGTCCTCCTTCTCGAGCTCGTCGGGCTCGAGGCCGTAGCGCACGTCGGCGGCCGCGATCCGGCCGTCCTGCGACATGGTGCCGCCCTCGGCGAACGGGTCGGCGACCTGCTCGACGTTCGGCAGCGCCCCGATCTCGTCGAGCGCGCCCTCGATCGCCGCGCGGTTCTCCGGGTCCGAGAGCGTGCCCTCCTGGACGCTGAACACCACCGTCGAGTCCGCACCCGCGAACGCCGGGCTGTGGTCACGGAACAGGTCCAGCGCCTGCTGGGACTCGGTGCCCGGGATCGACCAGTCGTCGGCCGTCTCCCCACCCGCGCCGGCGGCGGCGCCGATCAGGAACAGGACGACGATCGCAGCGGCGAGGCTGCGCTTCCAGTGCTGCGTGAGCGTGCGAGCGATGCGCGCCAGAAGCGATGACATACGAGCTCCAAGGGTGAGGCGGGGAGGAAAGCCGGAGCAACATAGCCAGCGTCGGGCGGCCTGCCGGTGCGGCTAACCGTCCAATCCGCCTGCGGACGAACCGTTCGTCAGAGTGGGCGATGGTGGATTCGATGTGGTCCATGCGCCGGTCGCCCCAGCGGGGCCGTAGGTACGTCTCGATGCTGTTCCTGTAGTTGGCCCGCTTGTGGGCCGCCAGAGCGGTCGGTGGACCGATCTGCCCAGATTTGGCTTCAGCAGCGGGCGGCCGCATGCGCACGGCCTACATGCCCGCTGCACGGGACTACAGGCGGATACACGGCCGACGCACGACCGGCGGGACATGTGCCCGGCCGGAATCCTCGAGCTACATGGGGCATCTCTGTAGCTACAGGGTGGCCGCTGCCATCCGACCCCCCGACGATCATGAGCGCAGGAGCCGTCCACGATCATCTACTTGCGCAAGCGCGACGCGCAACAGCACTTCTGGAAGTACGTGGAGGCGCAGGTTGCCCCCGTGCCGGTTGCGCTTAAGTTCCTCACCTCCCGAAACCGCGTGTACGTCACCGCGGAGGCGGCTCGGCGCGCGCACGACTACTTCCGACAGCTCGGCTTCAGCGACGACGAGACCGGCAACTTCCGCACGCCGATCGAGCTCGTGGACTACTTCGGGAACCCCGTCTCGCTCACGGCCGTCGCCTGAGCCTTCCCCCCGCCCGCGCGGACGGGATCGCTCATGGGCCGGGATAGCGGCCTTGCTTACCCGACGACCGGAGCGGAGCGAAGATTCGCGCGCGCCGCCTCTACGAGCTGACCGGCTAGCAGACGGCCGGCCGGGCGCAGAAGGGGGTACGTTCCCAGCATGGAGATCGACTGGTCGAGCGCGAAGGTCAGCGAGCAGCGCGACGGCGGGTTCGAGGGAGCCAACCGCCGGGCCGAACCGCTGCGCGCGCGGTACGAGGCAGAGGACCGTCAGCTGCGACAGGACGACGAGCAGCACGCCCGGCAGGCGCGCGACGCCACCCAGCACTTCCGCTCGGGCGGATGATGGCCGCTCGCGCCTGGCAGATCACCGGTCCTCTGGGTTCTTCGGCCTGCCCCTCTTCGCGGCGGCGGCTGCACCGCCCGCCTGCTCAAGACGCGCGAACAGCTCACGCACTTCATCGCCCGAGCGATCCTCACTGCCCTGGATCGCCACACCGAGCAGCCGGGCGGTATCGAGCAGCTTGAACGTCTCCGGCCAGTGGACGATGAACCACGCGCCCTGCGCGCCAGGGTGGCGAGACACGATGCTGGCCTGCGAGAGAGTTTCGAGGGTCTGTTCCAGCGACTGCCTACCGACCTTCGTGATCTCCGCGAGGCTCGAAGAGGTCTGCTCCCGGTCGAGCAGAGCCACGACGACCGCATACGCCTCTCCGTTCCCCAGCGCGCGAAGTAGTCGCTCCGTCCTGGACTCCATCTACCTTTTCATCGGTAAGTTCGCGGACATGTTTACAAGATTCGGATCTTTCAGATGATTATCGCGACGACAAGCCGGAGCCGAGAGTACCTTGACCGGCATGGGCGAACATGTGTTCGGTTGGGGCGTGCGGGTTGACGAGATGAACCGCCGCGACTGGCTCAACCTGTTCGTCGCTCTCGAAGGCGCGCCCGATGGTCTCGACCCGGTGCGCATCCAGAACGGCCTGTTCCTGTTCGCGATGCAGGCCGACGTGCCTAGCGCCGAGAAATATCGCTTCAAGCCGTACGACTACGGCCCGATGAGCGTCGCCGTCTACTCCGATCTCGACGCCCTGGTGCGCGACCGGCTGGTCTCCCGCAAGGACGTGCCGGGCAAGCGCTGGGGCTGGTACAGGGCGACGGAGGCCGGGCTGCGGGCGGGCACCCGGACAGTGAAGCTGGCGCAGATCGAGGGGCACCTGAGCGCCGCTCAGACCCTCCACCGGATCAAGCGAAGGGTGGCCGAGCTGCCCTTCAACGAGCTACTCCCGAGCGTTTACAAGGACTACCCCAAGTACGCGACGAACTCCGTGTTCCGGCGCTCCGCGTAGAACCGGCTGTCCGCTCAGCCATGTAGACCTTCGGGGCGGTGGCCGATGGCCCCTCCATCCAGTCCGCACATGACCCTCCTCGCCGCACTTCGATGCCAGCAAGGTGTCGTGCTCACGTCCGACAGCCGCGAGACGAGCGGGCCGGCACAGGGACGTGTCGCGAGGAACGTCACGAAGATCTACCAGCCGCGCAAGGGCTTGTTGGTCGCCTGGGCGGGTTGGGAAAACGTCGCGCAAGCGTTCGCGCTCGCGTTGGAGCGCGCGGAGGGCCTCTCCCCCGCGCTCGATCGCGTCGAGATCAAGAAGCGCTTGGAGGGCTTGATCGCGCAGATCCGGGCCGAAGGCGAGACGGACCTTGCCGAGTGGATCGTCGCCTGGTGGTCCAAGCCGGACGACATGCCGGTGGCGCTCCAGCTCTTCTCCGCACGGTCGGGCAAGTGGATCGGTACCAGCATCGGGGGCGACGTCCAGCTCGCCGCCGTACGGCGGACAGGGATCGAGGTCGTGACAGGTGCAAAGCTTCGTGGTCTGCACGACGCGCTCGACCTGTGGGAGGAGCAGTCGGCGGAGCTGCTGCCGGGCGGTGTGGCGGTGCCTGCGCAGAGCGCGACGCCGGATCGCGGCATCCGGCCGCCGGGGCAGTCCGCCGCAGACTGACGCCTCACACGGCGGCTCTCCGTAGCCTCCGGAGCATTAGCATGCCACCGCCCTGTCCGACCCGCGGCGGACCACCTGGGTGAAGACTATGAGCATTCCTCGCAGCCGCTTCAGTGGCGCGAGAGTGCCCAGACTGTCTCGGGAGCGGCAGCATCACGCAGAAGGGCGAGAAGCAGCCTCGGCCTGACGCCGTATAGCCGCTCGGGGCCTAGTCCTCGCGCTCGTACTCCTCCGCGCCGCCATGCATGACCTGCACGGCGCAGGCGTGCAGCAGGGCGATGCCGTTGTTCTTGACGCCGAACTTCCTGCGGGCGTTAAAGGCAACCGCGATGTTGTCGAGCGCGCGCATGATGGTCCAGCGCTCGTCCGCGTCGTAGAGCGAGATGTCGACGTAATGCGGCTCACCCTTGAACTGCTCTTCGAACCAGTCGAGGACGGTTCCGTTGCTCAGGCGCTCGCGCGTCTCCTCAAGGTCCACGCGCACGCCCTCGTCCAGCAGATGCGTCAGCTCGGAGGCCAGGACGTGTACCTTGGAATCGGCTTTCTCATAGGGCCGGATCGTCGGGCGACGTGGCCCCCGACTACGTGCAACCAGCGATGCGCAACGGAACATCCGCGCTTCCATGGCCGAAGAGGCATAGACCGGGGTAGGTGCCCGACAAGCGGAAAGCCCGCCATAGGGGCTTTCTTCAGGTGAGGTCTTCACGTTTGGGTGTTTGCGGGCTGTTTGTGAGCCGGTCGGCGACCTGACCACGGCTTAAGCGCCCGGCGACCACATCGGCCTTGGCGTCAGTCCCGGCGCCGGTCGGCCTCGAGGCGG
>JBOGYU010000296.1:0-6048 GCA_050696935.1 Solirubrobacteraceae bacterium
GCCGCGATGCGCGACGCCGGCGTCCGTCGCGTGCGCGCCACGCTCGTCACCAAGGTCCGCACCGACGACGGCACCCGCCGCCTGCGCGAGCGGATCGTCCTGCGCCGTTAGCGATCCCAGACCCGAGTGTCGAGTTCGTCGCGGTCAGGCTGACGAACTCGACATTCGGTGCGCGCGGCCTCCGTGTTAGCGCAAACACATCAACTGTTGACGGATCCGTCGACGTGTGCCAGCATCGACGGGGCTGCGGAATCTGTGTTCCGCAATACAGAACCAGGATGGGCCGGTCTCTCACGGGAGGAGGAGAGCGGATGGGTTCGAGGTGGATCTCGGCGTGCCTGGGCATCGTCGTCGCGGGGGTGCTGGCAGCGCCGGCAGGAGCGCATGAAGCTCCTTCACTGGGCGGCCTGCCCGCCGGCTGGCTCACGACCGGAGCGCCTGCGCCGGGGGTGCAGGCGGCACAGGAGCGCTATCGCGTGCTGCTGTTCAACGAGACGAGCTTCGTCCACGACGGCGGTCCGTCGGCCACCCAGGTGATCCAGGACCTCGGCGCCGAGCACGACTTCAGCGTCGACGTGGCCGACGACTCGGCGGGCGTCTTCACCGACGAAGGGCTCGCACCGTACGACGCCGTCGTCTTCAACTCCAACAACGGCACCATCCTCAACGCCGCCGAGCGCAACGCCTTCGAGCGCTACATCCACGCCGGCGGCGGCTACGTCGGCATCCACTCCGCGTCGAACAGCGACACGGACTGGGATTGGTACACCGACCTGCTGGCCGGCGGGCGCTTCCTCTCGCACCCCGCCGGGTCGCTCCAGTTCCAGGACGCGCGGCTGGTCCGCGAGGACGCGCAGCATCCCTCGACGGTGAACCTGGAGGCCGAGAGGGTCACAGAGGAGGAGTGGTACAACTATCCGGTCAACCCGCGGGACAACGGCGCGCACGTCCTGCTCACCGTCGACGAGTCCACGTATGAGCCAGGACCCGACGGCCACGGTGACGACCATCCGATCTCGTGGTGCAACGCCTTCGACGGCGGGCGCGTGTGGTACACGGCGCTCGGCCACAAGGCCGAGTACTGGTCCCAGCCTGAGCTGATCGAGCACGTGCGCGGCGGGATCGAGTGGGCCGCGGGCGCCGCCGCCGGCGACTGCGGCGAGCGGCGCGAGGGCATCCCGACCGACGCGTCGTTCGAGAAGGTCGCGCTCGACGACAACACCGCCAATCCGATGGAGCTGGCGATCGCGCCCGACGGACGGGTCTTCTACGTCGAGCTCGGCGGGACGGTGAAGGTCTACAAGCCGGACACCGGCGCCGTCGTCACGGCCGCCCAGATCCCGGTACACCGCGGCAACGAGAACGGCCTGCTCGGCATCGCGCTCGATCCGGCATTCGCGAGCAACGGCTGGGTCTACCTCTTCTACAGCGCGCCCGAGCCCGAGGTGCAGCACGTCTCGCGGTTCACCGTGGAGGGCGACACGCTCGACATGGATTCCGAGGAGGTCCTGCTCGAGATCCCGCACCAGCGCATCGTCTGCTGCCACTCCGCCGGCTCGATGGCGTTCGGCCCGGACGGGAACCTGTTCATCTCCACCGGCGACGACACCGCATGGTTCGACTCGGACGGCTACTCGCCGCATGACGACCGCGTGCGAGGCAGCCCGGACCAGCCGCCCGACGCGCGCCACGCGTTCGACGCGCGGCGCTCCGCGGGCAACACGAACGACCTCCGCGGCAAGATCCTGCGGATCCGGCCCGAGCCCGACGGCACGTACTCGATCCCGGAGGGGAACCTGTTCCCGCCCGGAGCCTCGGACCCGGAGCTGACCCGTCCCGAGATCTACACGATGGGCCACCGCAACCCGTTCCGGATCGCGGTCGACCAGGAGACCGGCTGGGTCTACAACGGCGAGGTCGGCCCGGACTCCAACACCGACAATCTCGCGACCCGCGGCCCGCGCGGCTACGACGAGTTCAACCAGATCCGCGAGGCGGGCAACTACGGATGGCCGTACTGCATCGCCGACAACAAGCCGTATGTCGAGTACGACTGGGCCACGCAGCAGTCCGGCGAGCCGTTCGACTGCGAGAACGGGCCCCGCAACGACTCCGCCTTCAACACCGGTCTCGACGTGGTCCCGCCCGCCAAGAGCGCCTTCTTCTGGTACCCGTACGGCGCCTCGCCCGACTTCCCGGAGTGGCCCAGCGGCGGAGGCCGCGCCGCGTTCGCCGGCGGCGTCTACCACTTCGACGAGAGCCTCCAAGCCGACGGGAAGTTCCCCGAGTACTACGACGACGGCGTCTTCGTCATGGAATGGTCGCGCAACTTCATCGGCCACATCACCCTCGACGAGAACGGCGACTACGCGGGCTTCGAGCGATTCATGCCGAACGAGCTGTTCCGCTCGCCCCACGACATGGCGTTCGGGCCCGACGGCAACATGTACCTCCTCGAGTGGGGCATCGACTTCAACTACGCCGGCGAGAACGTCAACCCCGACTCGGGGCTGTACCGCATCTCCTACGTCAAAGGCGAGCGGACGCCGGTGGCGCGGGCGTCCGCGAGCCGGGACTCCGGCCCGACGCCACTGGAGGTGAGCTTCACCGGCGAGACCAGCTCAGACCCCGATGGCGACGAGATCACATTCCTGTGGGACTTCGGCGACGGCGCGACCTCGGAGGAGGTGAACCCGACCCACACGTTCACGGAACCGGGCGTCTACACGGTGCGGCTCACCGTTACCGACTCGACCGGCCGCTCCAGCAGCTCGAACGTCACCATCACGGCCGGCAACACCGAGCCCGTGGTCTCGATCGAGGCGCCGCGGCCCGGGACGTTCTTCGATTGGGGCACCGAGGTGTCCTACAGGGTGGGGGTGGTCGACGCCGAGGACGGCTCCGGCGAGCAGATCGATTGCGAGCGGGTGACGAGCCAGCCCGGCATCTTCCACGACGAGGGCGGCAGTCCGCACGTGCACCCAGGCGCTGTGCAGACCGGGTGTGAGGGCACGGCCGAGATCCCGCTCGACTCCGGACACGACGCCGGGGCCAAGCTGGCGTTCACGGTCCAGGCCTCGTACACCGACCTCGGCGGCGAGGAGGGCGCGCCGGAGCTGACGGGCTCCACGCTCGCGTTCTACAACCCGAAGACGGTCCAGGCCGAGCACCACTCCGACCAGAGCGGCACGCAGATCTCCGACAGCGGGAGCGCCGCCGGCGGCCAGCGGGTCGCGTTCGTCGACAGCGGGGATTGGATCTCCTTCACCCCGATGGACCTCGGCGACATCGGGACGATGCTGCTCGACTACACGTCCGGGAGCCAGGGCGGCTTCGTCGAGGTGCGCCTCGACGCGCCGGACGGGCCGCTGGTCGGACGGGTCGACACACCCGGCACCGGCGGCTGGAACGCGACCGAGCGGGTGGCGATCGAGGGCATCGACGTGGCCGACGGCGTCCACGAGGTCTTCCTCGTGTTCGGCGGCGGCGACAGCATCCTCGACCTCGACCAGATCGTCTTCCGCAGCTTCGAGGACCTCGCGTCCCCGCAGGTGACCGCGTCGGCCGACCCGGCGTCCGGCTGGGCGCCGCTCGCGGTCCAGTTCACGGCCACCGCGGAGCATCCCGAGGGCGACGAGATGACGTTCGCGTGGGACTTCGGCGACGGGTCGAGCTCCGAGGAGCTGAACCCGACCCACACCTACGCCGAGCCGGGCACCTACCAGGCGGTGTTAACCGCGACCGACACCGAGGGCCGCACCGGCCGGCAGGTCGTCGACATCCAGGTGACCGAGCCGCCGGCCGGCTGCGAGGCCCCGAGCCGGCCGCCGCCGCGGAGCGACGAGTTCGACGGCGACGAGCTGAACGGCTGCCGCTGGTCGCGGATCGTGCGCGAGGACCCGGACGGTTACCGCGTCGGCGACGGCGCCCTCACGATCGACGCCGGGCCCGGCGACATGTTCGGCGGCTCCGAGAGCGCCGACAATCTCATCCTCCAGCCCGCCCCGCAGGGCGAGTGGACGATCGAGACGCTGATGACCTACGAGGCCGCCGCCAACTACCAGCAGGCCGGCCTGATGCTCTACGGCGACGACGACAACTGGGCGAAGTTCGGGCTCCTGCACATCAACGGGCGGGTACTCGAGTACGTCTGGGAGCAGGACAACTCGCCGCGCCGGGACGGCAGCCAGGACGTCATGCCCGTCGACGAGTCGTTCCCGTCCACGCTGCGGATGCGCCTCACGAGCGACGGCACGAACGTCACCGCCTCGTTCTCGCTCGACGGCGAGGAGTGGGAGCCGCTCGGCCGGCCGGTGCCGCTGGCGGCGATCCCGGATCCGCACGTCGGCCTGTTCGCATTCCGAGCCGGCGCCGGCGCACCGGAGAACACGGCGACGTTCGACTACTTCCGCGTGACCCCGGACGAGGAGCCGGAGAACGCCGCGCCGGTGATCGAGGCGGTGACCGCCGACCCCAGCTCGGGCCCTGCCCCGCTGGACGTCGACTTCACCGTGGAGGCGTCGGACGCAGACGGGGACGAGCTGAGCTACAGCTGGGACTTCGACGGCGACGGCACCGAGGACGCCGCCGATCAGGATCCGTCATACACCTACACCGAGCCGGGCGATTACGAGGCCGAGGTGACGGTCTCCGACGGCCAGGCCGAGACCGCCGAGACGGTGGACGTGACGGTGCTCGGCGACGAGCCGGGCGCGCCCACCGTGCAGGGGTTCGCCGATCCCTCGTCGGGCAGCGCTCCGCTGGACGTCCGGTTCTCGGCGACGGGGCTGGACCCGGACGGCGGCCGGCTGACGTACAGGTGGGAGTTCGGGGACGGCGGGCAGTCGTTCGCGGCCAACCCGCGTCACACGTACACGGAGCCGGGCATCTACACGGCGGTGGTGACGGCGACGGATCCGGCGGGTCAGACGGGCACGGATGAGGTGCAGATCACGGTGTCCGAGGCGGGCAGCGAGCCGCCGGCCGTGACCGCGTCGGCGGACGTGACGTCGGGCCAGGCGCCGTTGCGGGTGCGCTTCGAGGCCACCGGTGAGGATCCGGACGGCCCGAACCGGCAGTTGACGTATGCGTGGACGTTTGGCGACGGGGGCCAGGCGTTCGGGCGCAACGCGGTGCATCGCTACATGGAGCCGGGGACGTACACGGCGACGGTGACGGTGACGGACGCGGGCGGGCTGACGGCGAGCGACGAGGTCGAGATCACGGTGACCGATCCGCCGGGCAACGGTGCCCCGTCGGTGGAGGCGGCGGCCGATCCGGCGTCGGGGGCGGCGCCGCTGCGGGTGCGGTTCAGCTCGCAGGGGACCGATCCGGACGGCGATCGGCTCGAGTATGCGTGGGAGTTCGGCGACGGCGGCACGGCCGACCGGCGCAACGCGACGCACTGGTACGCCGAGCCGGGCACCTACACGGCGACGGTGACGGTGACCGATCGCGACGGCGCGACCGGCAGCGCGGACGTCGAGGTCGAGGTGGCCGAGCCGCCGGCCAACGGCGCGCCGACGGTGCAGGCGGCGGCCGACCCGGCATCCGGGGCGGCGCCGTTGCGAGTCAGGTTCACCTCGGCGGCGCGCGATCCGGACAACGACCCGCTGATGTCGGTGTGGGACTTCGGCGACGGCGTGCAGGCGGGCGGGCGCAACGCCGTCCACACGTACACGGCGCCGGGGACCTACACCGCGACGGTGACGGTGACCGATCCGGACGGCGCGACCGGCACCGCGCAGGTGCAGGTCACCGTGACGGGCGCAACGGTGGCGCCGGCGGCCGGGATCGGCGGTCCGGCCCCGTCGTCGGCACCCGCGCCGGCCGGTGACGTCGCCGCAGAGAGCGTGACCGGCGGCCCGCAGGTCGCGGCACTCGCGAAGCGCCAGCGGGTGGGGCGGATCGTGCGCCGCGGGCTGCGCTACCGCGTCACGTGCGAGGCGGCGTGCCGGGTGAGCTCAAAGCTGCGGATCTCCCGCCGGACGGCGCGGCGGCTCGACCTCGCCGGGGCGCGCACGGCGACGCGGCTCGGCCGCTCCGGCG